>JASKKT010000069.1 GCA_030154025.1 Methanolobus sp. | reverse complement strand
ACATTCACACTACAATGCTCCCCTTCGCACACATCGGCATAACCCTTGCACTCTTCTACATAGCCGCAAGGACCTTCCCCAAAATACGACCCCATATCAACTACTGGTACGTGGTCATAGGCTCCATGCTGCCGGACATTATTGATAAGCTTATAGGACGTGTGCTCTTTGAGGACATCTTTGCAAGCGGGAGGATTTTTGCGCATACTTTGCTCTTTGTTGTGGTGCTGAGCATGGCAGGATACTATCTTTTCCGCAGGAGGAACGATGCAAAAGTGCTCATGCTGGCAGGCGGGAGTTTTGTGCATATCGTGCTGGATAGTATGTGGAAGATTCCGCAGACCTTGTTCTGGCCTTTGATGGGGCTGGGATTTGGCAGGGGGACTGAGTATGGGTCCTTCTGGGCTTATCTTGCTGTGGTTTACAGGAACCTTGGGGAGATCGGCAATCCGGAGGTGCTTTCCATGTTCATGGGGGAGATCCTGGGGCTTGCTGTGATAATTGTCTTTGGGCTGGGGTATCTCAGGAGCAGGGCGGCTAAGTGGAAGAGAAGGGGCTGATATGGGTTGTCCCTGTGTATGTGATGTGATCATTGTATTCTTGCCGTCCGTTTTTGTATAGGGATTAGTTACTGTTTTTACTACTGTTTTTAGTCGCTGCGGGGATTGTTCATGGTGCAGTTGCCTTCCTGCATGTCAAAGAGCATGGCGAACAGGGTGAACTGGATGCCGGTGATCAGGAAGACTGCATCAAGCAGGGGGAGGTTGGTTGAGACGGTCCAGCCCAGCAGCAGTTTTGCGATAAGGATGTAGCCGCCAAGGAGCACTCCCAGGGGGACCAGGATCATGCCGAAGATGTAGAAGAGCACCAGGGGGTGGAAGCTCAGGATCATGTACTTCATCTTGAGTCTCCAGAGGAACTTCCTGAAGAGCATGATGGAGACCTTGCCCATGTAGTTGCTGTATTTTATGGTGGAGCGTTCCTGGCCGTAGCGGGCTGGCATGGTAACGTCCATGGTGCGGAAGCCAAAGGCGTTCAGCTTTACCAGCATGTCATTGCAGTAGCCGTAGTAAGTGTAGAGGTTGTGCAGGTCCATGTTGGAGAGGGCCTTGCGGGAGATGGCTGTGTAGCCGTTCTGAGGGTCCATGATGTGCCAGTAGCCGCTGGCTATCTTGGTGATCATGGTGAGCAGGCCGTTGCCAAATGCACGCCATTTGCTCATGCCCACGCGGAACTCCTCACTCAGCAGGCGGTTGCCTTTGGTGTAATCGGCCTTTCCTTCGATAATGGGCATCAGGAGGTTGGGAAGCTGCATGGGGTTCATCTGGTTGTCACCGCCCATGACAACCACGATGTCCATGTTCTCTTTCAGGGACTGCTGGTAGCCGTGCAGTATGGCAGCACCCACACCCTGGTTCACAGCATGACTGATAACATGCAGGCGGGGGTCTTCTATGGACTCCAGGACCTCGGCGGTACTGTCGGTGCTGCAGTCGTTGATAACGTAAATGCGGTCCACGTATTCGGGGATACCGTTCACGGTGACCTTGATGAGCTTTTCCTCATTGTATGCCGGGACAACCACTCCTATGCGATACTCCTGGAAGATATCAAGATCATGGTTTACAAGCCTTGATGCAGGCAGCATTCTGATATCATACCCCGCATTCCTGGCATCCTTCAGGAGGGACAGTTCCACAGTGGTGCCGTTCTCATGGAAAGTGAGACTGTCAAAGGTATTGGAAGAAAAGGCAGTAAAACCCATGCACTGGGTTATGAGTTCCTTATTAATGGCAGTATCAAAGACAAGTCCACTGCCATCGTTGCCATCGTTGCCATCGTTATTATTATCGTTTAAAAGTGAGAGCACATCATGCTGTTTATAGAGGGAATTACCAAAAACGACATCCGCCTGAAGCCAGTATATTGGCTCAACAAGCCTGGGGATGTCCTCCGGATTGTGGTATCCGTTAGCATAAAGCGTGACAATTATCCGGGGGTTCAGCTCCCTTGCAGCCTTAAAACCTGACCGGAGTGCTTCGCTGCGTCCCATATTGGACTCATGGCTCACAAGCCTGGCACCAAGGCTCTGTGCAATAAAACCGGTTGCATCCTTACTGCAATCGTCCACCACAATGATCTCATCCACATAGTGTTTTGCCTTTTTGATCACATCGTGTATGTGCACTTCCTCATTGAACGCTGGTATCACAGCTACTATTGTCATTATATGATCCTACCACCACTTTTATCGGGTCATACGCTTGCAGTGACTGAAAAACAGACATGGGGCTATGCAATATCTGTACACAAGCGTTTCTGATATCCGATACACTGTATAAGTATTGTTTATTGCATATAAGAGTTTCTAATTTGCACTGTGAAGTTTTGTATATTAGAAAATAAATAAAAGTGGAATAGAAAAAGGAATATTTGTTCGGTTGTACACGAATGGAATAGAGGGGTAAAAATAATTAGCAGAGAGCGGGGTCTTAAAATTACCGGGGAGTGAGAGGAGTGCATGGGAGTGGAGGGCGAGTGAGAAGAGTGAGAGAGGGGTATGAGTGAGAGGAGTGTGAGTGTGAGAGAGTGAGCGGGGGTTGGGGTGTAAATGCTTTTCTAATGTATCACATCGTATTTAACGTATCGGGGACATTAACAGGGTAATGCTTCCGTTTGCGCATATCGGGATTACGCTTGTATTATTCTACATAGCAACGAGAATATTTCCCGGGATAAGACCCCACGTCAAATACTGGTATGTCCTCATAGGAGCCATGCTGTCGGACTTAATTGACAAGCCTGTGGGGATGATATTCTTTGCAGACACCTTTGGCAGCGGGAGGATCTTTGGGCACACCCTGCTCTTTGTGCTGCTGCTGGCAGTGGCGGGGTATTACCTGTTCTCAAAAAAGGGCGATGCCGGGGTGCTCATACTGGCAGGCGGGAGCCTTGTCCATCAGTTGCTCGACAGCATGTGGGAAAGCCCGGCGACCTTCCTGTGGCCGCTCATGGGGCTCAGCTTCGAGAGACTGGAGGAGTACGGCTCCTTCGGGCAGTACCTTACCGACATCTACGGCAACCTGGGTGAGCCCGCATTCCTGGCCCTGGTCGTGACAGAGATCACAGGCTTTACGATAATAGTGCTGTTCCTGCTCGGCTGCCTGGTGAAAAAGATAAGGTGACAGCTCACCGCAGAAGGAAAGGCCGCAGGGAACACTGATCCCGTGGAGGGGTTTTCATGGCTCTGGAACCATGGATGGGAGGTACACTACGTATCCTGTGTTCCCTGCAGCGGTGGTACAATGTGATCATCAGGAGAGCATGAGACAGGGGGGCATGGCGTCCATGTCTGGCCCCATGGTCTTATCCCGACCAGATCCTGGTCAGCCACCTGCCGAAAGCCGGGATCATGCCCGGGTCTGTCTGGTTCCCATCGGCGGGCCGCTCCTGCAGGTACACCTCAAAGGTGCTGTTGTCGATATCAATAATGAAAAGCCCTGCAGGCACATTATCCGTCCTGTATGAGTATTCGAAATAGCCTTCCTCGTCTGTCTCCAGCGTGGACACGCCTTCCAAGGTGATATTGATATCCTCTTCCCCGGACGCACCTGTGATATTGATATCATAGGTCAGGGGAGGCACATTCGACTGGGATATCCTTGCAAAGCCTGTGCTGTTGGCAGGAGTGGAGCGCGTGAAGGGTATCTCGAACTTCTTCACGAGGATGCTCAGGTTGGTGACGTTCCAGGCCTCCACGGAGAAGTTATCCGTTCCCTGGGGGATCTTCACGTCGTCAAGACCGTAATCATAGGTGCCGTTCTCCACCGGCACTTCCACCGTATAGTTCGTGCGGGCGATTATCTCACTGTCAGGGTCCCCCTGGCCTGTGATAGTGATCTCGTCACCTACAAAAGGCTCCCCGGGGGATATGGTGACATTAGAGACCGCACCTGCGGTGCCCATCAATAGGAAAAAGACCCCCGAAAAGACCAGTAGAACACGGAAAAGACCAGGTGGCAAAGCAGCATGAACTGAAGTTGATCTTCTGTATTGCTTCAAAACAACATCTCTTATACGTTCGCTATATATCTTTTACATCTGTTCCATATTCATTCAGATACGACTTATTATTTGCGGCATTCTTTTCAGGTTTTTTATTTCCTACCGATTATTGAGCAAGGTACATCAGATAATTACAGATGCATTCTCCAACGGACCCTGCCCTGACGGCAGCCCTCCTTTATCCGGGAACGGACGGCAGGGAAAGCGAAAACTACAGCCCGGAAAGTCCCCTCCGCTCATGTCTCACCGCAGGGAAAGAGCATCATATACTCCTCCTGCCCATAATAGGAATTATCTTTGCGGAGATGCTCATTTACGCAGGGCATCCGCAGGCAGGGATGGCCCTGCATGTGCTCACAGTGCTTCTGTTATCCCTTTCCGTGATGTGGTTTCCCGAGTCTCACATGTCCAGGTCCCTCCAGGCACTGGCACTGCTTCCCATACTCCGGCTGCTGAACATGTCCATGCCCGTTTTCTCAGGGATGACACTCGATTTCTTCATTTTCATATACCTGCCTCTTCTGCTACCCGTGTACGCGGTCATAAGACATCAGGGCATGAGGCTCTCAGATGTCGGCCTGACCCCGCGGAAACTCTACATCTACATTCCCCTGGCAATCATCGCAGGAGGCATCATCGGCTTGGGAGAGTCAATGGTCATAAACGCAGGCAGCCTCATACCAGACCTCAGCTCCGAGAATCTGTTCAGGCTGAGCCTTGTGATGATACTCATAGTAGGGTTTGTGGAAGAGCTGATATTCAGGTCCCTGCTGCAGACCAGGATGGGAGACTCCTTCGGGAGGCCCAGGGGACTGCTCATTGCAAGCCTGCTCTTTGGCATAATGCACTCCGGCTATGGTACGTTCTACGAGGTCCTGTACACCTTCTCTGCAGGAATGGTGCTGGGCTACATGTTCCTGAGAACAGGAAGCCTGCCCCTGGTCAGCCTGACCCACGGCTTCGTTAACATCTTCCTGTTCGGCCTTATCCCGCTCCTGCCATACTTCAAGTGATATGAGAAATACGGAGTATCACGCAGAACCGGATGATGAGAGCACTTCCGCTATCTTGAAGACGACTATAGCCACAAAGGCAACAAGGAACGCCATGATCGGCATGTTGAGCGAGCAGTCAAGTGACCTGCTCCACTTCTGTGACGCCGAAAGTATCTCCTTTGCAGACAGCAGCAGGATGAGTGCTATTATGGTCAGCACAGCATACTCCGGAAGGCCGATGGGTGTTGTCATGGACACGATCCCGGCAGCGCTTGATGATATGGTGCTTGTGGTCGTAGTGACCGTACTTGTAAGCATGTTCTCCCCACTTGTTTTATCAAAACCATCTTATTAAAGCCTTATGACCGCTCCTCCGGGAAGAACAGCAAATATCGCATTCCACCGATGGAAAAGTACCGGTGCGGCCTCCCGCCGCAGGCGGCACGGTCCGCTGCCACAGGGATACATGGTCTTTAATAGTAAAAAACCGGATATTATTACTATTATATTTTAAGTTCTTTAAAACGAGATCAAATTAAATAACTTTAAGTAGTATGATATATTAGGATGTAGATAAGAAAGATAGATAAGTGGGACAAAAGATGCTAACAAGTACAATAACCTCAACGAGCTCAATGTCCTCTGCGGCAGGGGCGATCTCAATGACCACGGGTACGGGGTTACCTGAGTATGGTGTACTGGCAGTGATAGCCCTGATCGCATTGCTCTCAGTCAAGGAAATACTTTCCGCATCTGAAAAATGGAGCATTGACCTCAACCACTCCCTCAACATGGGCATTGGCCCGCTACTTCTTGCTTTTACAGCGATCGTCGTGTTCAAGGTCGCAGAGATCATCTACTGATCAGGGCAGGAGTTCCCCCTGCACATCTGTTATATTAGTGGGCGCATCTGAACCCATACCAGCTTGCACCTGTCACGCACATCTTTTCTGTAGAACTGCCACTCAGCTAAATAATAGACATTGTCCCGTTTTCAGATCAGGCCAAGCCCTGGCCCCAGATGGGGAATGAAACCGAACAGGAACACGTTCGTTAGGCCGTGTATCATAGTTATCAGGTACAAACTCCTGGTCCTGACATAAAGGTATCCTATCGCAAGACCTGCAAGGCCGGTCACCAGGACCTCGTATATGGTGCCATAGCCTGAGTGCATGACACCGAAAAGCAAACTTGCTGTCAATAGCGCCGGCCAGGTACCAAGCACCTGTTCCAGTCTTGTCTGCAGGATATACCTGAATATGAGCTCCTCGACCAGTCCCACAAAAAGGATCATGACTATGGATAACTGCAGCAGGCTGGTAATTGACAGATCAGGTATGAGATATCCGGGCTCAATGATAGCGTATTCACCTTCTGCTATCGCGATTGCAACGATGACCGCAATAAGGGAATAGAGTACCCGGTTCCTCTTCATCTCCTCACTTATCCTGAACGAGAACCTGAAATCCTGCGCTCTCAGGACGATCACTATCGGGATGATCAGCGGGGCGTAGGTGAAGACGAATATGTACAGTGTCTTCTCAAAAAATACAGGCATCGAGATATTGACAAGCCGCAGGAGTGACAGGAGCATCAGGGCCTGGAAGACCATTGTGATTTCCCTTTTGTGGATAAAAGTGGTGGCAAATGCCAAAAGCAGAACAATGCCCACATGCATCCAGATGGAAACATACTCCTTACCTGCAAGCAAGAGGAGCTCTGCCAGCATGATGAGAAATACAGGCACCAGTGTGAGCCTTACATTATCTTTCAGGTAGCCGGATATTGTTGGAGCGCTCATGTTTTTGGAACCCGCCTTGGCAGTCAGAATCACTTACAGTATGTCTTTTCTTAGTACACTTATCAAAAATGCAAGGCTAATAAGAACATATCGTATATTCTTAATGAGAATATATGCTTTACCATCAGATGCACCAATCCCTGGAATAGAAGTTCCTTGCTTTTCCGCATACATCCCGGGGAGCTGTATCGTATCTGGTCATTGAATGAATTTTAGTTATCATGTGCCTCATTTACCAGAACGATAACTGCGAACCGGATTGAAGTTTAGACAATTCTTTAATATGTGCAGGTCCTTATATGACATATACAACCCCCAATAAAAGGAGGATGAAAAATTGCCACAGGAAAATAACAATAATATGCCGTATTATATCATCATCGCACTGACGATAGTCGTGGTGCTGCTGGCGACAACGGCTTATGCCAATTCACAGGCAGCATATACAAAGGATTCAGTAAGCACGATACAGATGACCGGAAAATCAGAAAAGATGGTCACACCCGATACCGCACAACTGAGCATCGGTGTCGTGGTCCAGGCCCAGAACTCCAGTGAAGCAGCTGCAAGGAATGCAGCTATCATGAGCACTATAATCGACGAGCTCAAGGCTCTTGGCCTGGAGGACAGGGAGATACAGACATCATACGTTTCCGTGTACCCGAGATACAACTACTATGAAGGGAAGAACACCATTGAAGGATATTCAGCATCCAACAACGTGCAGGTGACCACCACAAAGCTTGATCTCCTGAGCCAGATCATCGACACATCCGCAGCTGCAGGTGCGAACCAGATAGGAGGGGTCTATTTCACAGTATCCGAGGAAAAGCAGAA
This sequence comes from Methanolobus sp., assembly GCA_030154025.1. GTDB lineage: Archaea > Halobacteriota > Methanosarcinia > Methanosarcinales > Methanosarcinaceae > Methanolobus. The sequence goes on along the minus strand of JASKKT010000069.1, from coordinate 3,496 downwards.
AGAGCTGCGCGAGGAACTTATCGATGAGGCCGTTGCCGACGCATCATCCAAGGCCACAGCGCTTGCCAAGAGCCTGGGCGTCAGCATCGCCGGGGTACAGAGCTCATCCATCAGTGACGGTACACAGCCGATAGTATACTATGACAGGATGGAAGCAGCCAAGGATACGGCATCCGGAGCCCCTACTCCCGTAGAGCCGGGAGAGTCCAGGGTCGCTATGTCCGTATACGTCACCTACATCATCAATTAAGGGAGATCTCTCCCTTTCCTCTCTCTTTTTTTGCCACCAGCTTCTGCACATATAAAGGGACCGGTGCATCAATACCATCGCATGCGGCACAACCTGTCATTGCAGATGTAAATAACCAATGCTTACCGAAGCTATACAGTCCCTTTCCTTTTAGATGTCAGCAGATATGCCTCGGCAAGCAGTAATAAGGCGATGCAGATAAGCACTGCAGCTATTACAGGCGGGTACCGGCTCCCGAAACCCTCAGATGATATGTGCCGCAGCAGGATCCCTGCATATGCCCACACAACAACAAGCCCGTAAGCGATATCCCTGTTCCTTATCATGGTAGCTGTTGCTATGATGAGCCCCACAGCAAGCACCATAACGGTCCATGTGGCCTCAGCTATGCCGAAACCGTCCCATCCGATGCTTACAAGAAGCACGGTCACATTAGCGATGGTTGCGACCGTGATCCATCCGAAGTACACGCTGAACGGCAGCCTGATGAAGAAATATTCCCTTGTTGTGAAGCTTTCCTTCGCTGTCAGTTTGTTTATCAGTACCAGGCAAACAAGTATTACGACTATCAGCAACAGGGACACTGGTATCATATAATTGTGCCATGCAAGAACCCAGGCCGTATTTGCAATAGAGGATATCACGAACAATATCCCGATCCTGTTGAGCATCTCAGTCCTGGAGCTGGTCCGGTCATCCCGGAAAAACCCGACATGGTAAAGGGTATATCCTGCAAGCAGCAGGTATATGAGCCCCCAGATAGAGAAGGTCAGTCCCACTGGAGCAAAGAGGTTTGGAAAGGAGTCCGAGACCTGGCCTGTCGTGACATCATTTATAGGCAGTATATTGGCCAGTGAATTCGTAATGACCATGGCCAGAAAGGTCACTGCCACGGCAATCCTGATCAGAGTGGTTCTTTGTTCCATTGGGATCTCCCCTCATTAATACATACTTGAAATCTGCGTCCAAAGCAGATAAAAGTTCTCTTATGACAGACCGGATATTATGGAACATGGAGACGGACACATATCAGGATATAGAATATCAGGATATAGATATGTGAATAAAAAATAAAAAATAGAAAATATAAGTAAAAAAATGTAAAACAATCTTGAACCCTTAAGTCATTGACGGCGGCAGTATCACCTTATCTATGACATGAATCGCTCCATTGCTGGCATGGATATCTGTCTGTGTGACATTTGCATCGTTCACCATTACCTGGCCATCGGTTACAGTGACATTGATATCTTCACCCTGCACCGTTGTCAGGGACTCCATGCCAACAACATCTTCAGCCATATATTCCCCGCTTACGACATGGTACGTGAGCACAGCCCTAAGCGCTTCCTCGTCGGCCAGCAATGAATCAAGGGTTCCCTCCGGCAATGCTGCAAATGCTTCGTCCGTGGGTGCGAATACTGTGAATGGTCCTTCACTGCTCAAGGTTTCAGTAAGTCCTGCTGCCTGGACAGCCTGGACCAGGGTATCGAATGATCCTGCACTGGAAGCGACTTCCACAATGTTCATTTCTTCAGGTTCAATGACCTCAGTTTCCGGATCCTCTACACCAGTTTCCGGGTCTTCTGTTTCCTGCGGTTGTTCTGTACAGCCTGCAAAAAACAGAGAGGCTACTACAAGCAACACCAATAAGATTTTTACCATTCTCATACATATACCTCCACACTTTGCTTTTAAACATGCATAGGTATTTTAAATTTGTATGTTTAGGTATATAACCGATTCTAGAAATTATTCAAATAGTATAATAAACAGAAAATATGTTCATTGCTGTGTGAATTTATCCAGCTCCATAACTAATAAAATGAGAGTTACCATTAGTCATCTAAACGCTGTCTTGCTCAGCAAAAAGCAATATTCTTTGCTGCATTTAGAATCGGAAAAGCAGCCTCGCAGATCCAAGCACATCCTCCAGCATCCCGAAGGGTATACCCATGACCATCTCCTCCCTGGCCAGACCGCCAAAGACCCGGCTTCCCGAGCAGCCAAGGCTCACGTTCACCCTCTCCTGGAGGTACGGCTGGGCCACGCCCTCCACGCACAGGCTCTGCAGGGCCGCAAAGCTTGCATGGACCCTTCCGCCGTCCTTGTGAAGCACAGCCTGCGAGAGCTTCATGATCCTATCCGGGGCAGCCACGATCACCACAACATCCGGCACAAGTACCGCCCGCTCTAGGGCCGAGTAGACCACGGCCTTCACGGAACCCTCCGGCATCAGAGGCATCTCGTCTATGGCCCTTTTTGCAGCCTCAAGGGTACTGAAGCAGCCAAAGGAATAATAGAAATCACCCGATGAGATCTCCCTGCACCGGCTGCCCATCCCGAGAGATGAGGCACCTATGCCGCACTCCTGGTTCTCCGCAAGTGCATAAAAGGGATCTTTCTCATTCCTGGCACGGTCCACCATGGCGCAGTGCCGCAATTCCCCCTTGAGCTGAGGTATGCCGGCAGGGACATCCTCGTCCGGCCGGATAAAGGTCACTGCGACTGGAGCTGTTTCCAGCTTCAGGATATCTTTCAGCTCTTCTCCCATATGATTTATTTTTTCAATATCCATTGATGATTCTCCATTGAAGCTTCAGCATACTATCGTTATGAAAAGTCAGACAAGTATATGATGCTGTTCATTGTTTCCCGGTAGAACTGGTTCACTGACCCCCTGACATAGCCAGCTCTCCACATTCTCCAAATTAATATATATTATTGATTAATATAATAGCTCACAATTTAAACATCTCATTGAGGGAGCTAAGATGGAAAAAACATCAATACCAAGATCTCTGCCAGTCTTGTGTTGTCTTGCACTGCTCATACTATTCAGTTTTTGCAGCGCACCAGCCGGCAGTACCGAAAGCAGCAACGAGTCCCCGATAGCAATAGCACCCCTCAATCCTGCATTCGTCCAATACCAGAAAGAGATATCTGGGAATAGTTACTCTTCAAGCCCCTCAAGCCACATGTCATCATGGCTGATGACACCTTTTCGAATGATCCGGAGCCTTTCCACCCGACCGGACTTATCCCTTCCCCTGTGGACCTTTCCCATCTTTCCCCCGTCCGCGTGGAAGACCTGACAGCAGATAAAGGGATCAGCCTGGCGTCCGCCGGGCTCCTTGGCTCGGAGTTCCCTTCCCGCTATGACCTAAGGGACACCGGCGGCGTGACAGCTGTACGGGACCAGGGTTCTGCAGGCAGTTGCTGGGCACACTCGACCCTGTCCTCACT
>JASKKT010000068.1 GCA_030154025.1 Methanolobus sp. | reverse complement strand
CAGGCGCCGATAATCTTTGTGATCATCCTTATATCGATGGTCGTAGTGTCGGCCTTTATTGGTCCGGGTAGCGATATCACCTCTCCGGAAAGGCGGGGAGAGGGTCCTTTCTCATCATCCGAACGCCCTCCCGGAGACAGGCGCTTAGATAACTTCCAGGACAGGTTCTTTATCCAGGACGCACAAATGACATCAGACCGTGCAATGCTTGAGGATATTATCGGCAAGTCCGAAAAAATATCCCGACGTCTTGCAGCGAGTATCGTCCTGTTAAAACAGGAAGGCGAGGATGTAGAGGACATGGAGTCTCTTCTTGATGAATATACTCTGCTGGTAAGTGATGCCCGGATGTATCTGGAGATGTCTGGCACATCAGCAGGTACAGATGTGGTGAACAGCTCCTTGAATGATTCCCTGAACAGTTCCTTCACGTGTCAGAGCGAGGAGGAATGCCTGGCAAAGTCAAGAGAGAGCGTCACTCAGGCCAATCTACGTCTTAAGAGCATTTTTGGCAAACTAATCCCGTATCTTGCTCCCCACGCGGTGATTCCGGAGAATGGCACCCTGCATGCACAGGGTAACGGCACTATAGTTCTTTTCGGCGACTTGGATATCCGTCTGTATGTTTCCCATGGTAACATCTCTTATACCGATTTCAACAGCGATCTGGCTGTCCGGCTGGAAAATGATCCCACGCCTTTTATATCAAGCACGGAGGCGGGACAGGAAATAGTATCCTATACCAATATCAAAGGTAATGTTTCCTTATACGGCTCGGGTTTCATGGTTGAGGTAGTAGGAGAGGACATCTCACTGCTTGCAATGGGGAAAGGCAGGTCAGAACTTTTCGGTAATGGTATATATTATTTCGAAGAAGGAAATGTCCCCGGAAAAAAGCAGATATGGATACCGCCTCTTTTTGAGAATGATTGATATAGCAAAAAGCAATTATTGATTTGAATGAAATTTATATTTTACATAAGTTGCGTTGCTGTATTGCTTTCCATGTCAGGTATCTGCATGGCCGCAGGGATAGCGACAGTGCACGGCGTTGCTTATGAATGGAGTACCTTCGAACCACTTGACAATGCGATAGTTGAGGTAAACACAACTCCTGTACAGTCACTAGTGGCAAAATCAGGCGTATACTCCTTTGACATTCCGAACGGTACGTATCTGGTAAAGGCCACATATTACCAGAATGGCACTTTGACCCATTACGGGGAAGAGGTCATTACAGTTTCCGATGAAGGTAATTATGTAGTGGACCTGCTTCTGCTCCCTTCCTATACTGCCAGCGGACTTGATGCTGCCGGAGCCAGCCTGGAGAGGACGGGCCTAGACACGACTGGATATACAGGGGATAGTAGCGGGATACTAATAGGTGTCTCATTGACCCTTATTCTAGTCCTGATAATTCTGTTTTACCAGGTTCGCTATAAAAAAGAGGCATCTCCGGCAGCCTCCCTTCCACGGAGAACAGAACATCCCGCTGTTGATCCCGTTGTGCTTGTATCGACTGCATTCGGGCCTGCGAGAGCTGGAAGCCCTTCTTCTTTCTTCCCTGGATCTTCCCTTGAAACGTTCCCAGGGGTTAATCCTGAAGTGTCTTCAGGAATTGCTCTCACTAAGACTGAAATGGATTCCTGGTTGCATACGGATCAGGAGTTCCCCGTGGAGCAGGACGTCGGATTTGATACTTATCCTGACACTTGTCCCGACTCAGATGCCATCTCCCGGGTAAAGGTCCCGGAAACAGAAAAGCACACTGAAAGAATTTCCGGACCCGTGCCAGCAGATCTGCAGGAGATACTGGATATTCTTTTCTCGCAGGGAGGCAGGATGACCCAGAAAGACATGCGTAAACGTCTCAGGTACTCTGAAGGCAAGGTAAGCCTGATGCTCCTTGATCTGGAGAAGAGAGGAAAGATCCAGAAATTCAAAAAGGGCAGAGGCAATATAATCTTCCTTGCTGAAGAGGAAAAGTAAAGTTTGCCTCATATCTGTAAATCTGTTCTCTTGACCTCTGTACGTGGGGTTCTGGTCCTTCGCACATTCCCGCACTTTCCTGGATTTTTATAAGGGGGTTTGTCGACAGGCTATTTTCTTGTATTCAGAAAACTGCTTAAGGAGCTTTTTTCTTATATCAAGCCTTTATTAAACTCTGAATATGAGTTTTTTCTTGCTTTAAAGCATTGATTATACAAAATGACTCATGTAAAGTTTTATTTGCCTCTATTATTTCTCTTTTTGCCTTTGTTTGTAAGTATGCTTTTATTTAAACTTGTTAATTCAGGGCTTGTCAGCAAGAAAATTGCTGACGAGTATCGCCCACCCCCGCGAAGTGGCACCCCGGGATGCTGGTAATAAGATCCCGAGTGCCACTAAGCACACAAGTACCACCATGTATAACCACTCTCTCGTACAGGAGGCATCTTTCAGATGAGGATGCCTCTTGCGAGTTTAGGAGGCATTGCATGAAAGATACATTCAAGCAATTAATTGAACTTCGCACTCAGGCGACGATTAATGAGAATAGCGTTTACGTTGCGTCGGCCCTCATCCGAAAACTGACGCCTGAGCAAATGGATCGCCTGTTGAAAATATCTCCCCCGGGAGAAAGAGGCCAGGACTTTCACTGGTAAACCGGTCTCAGGAGCAAATCATGGAGAATAATCTTAATATGTCAGGGTCCCGGCCTGCCCAGGCAAACGGCAGTGAACCCTTGCTGAACCTGCGCAATGTCTGGAAAACGTACCAAATGGGCGAGATTACCTTTGATGCTCTCAAGGATGTGAATCTCACTATAGACAAAGGTGAGTTCGTTGTCATCCTCGGGCCAAGCGGCAGCGGAAAAAGTACGATGATGAATCTTATAGGCTGTCTCGATCTTCCCAGCAGGGGTATAGTGGAGCTCAACAGCAGGGATATCTCCACACTCGGGGAATCCGAACTTGCACAGATAAGGGGACAGATGATAGGCTTCATTTTCCAGCAGTTCAACCTCATTCCCACTCTCAACACAATAGAGAATGTAATGCTCCCGCTTGAATTCCAGGAGGCAGATCCCACATTTGCCAGAAAGCGGGCGGAAGAGTTGCTGGCAGTTGTAGGGCTTTCCGAGAAAAAGAATAACCTTCCTTCGCAGCTGTCAGGCGGACAGAGGCAGAGGGTCGCAATAGCAAGATCGCTTGCAGTAAATCCTAAAGTCATCCTTGCAGACGAGCCGACAGGCAACCTTGACAGTAAGACCGGCAGTTATATCCTTGAATTCCTGAGTGGCCTCCACAAGAGGGAAGGAACTACGATCATAATCGTTACCCACGACCTGAAGCCTGTGCAATACGCTGACAGGGTCGTCCATATCAAAGACGGCATGGTCGAAAAAATAGAAACTATCCACAGAGAAGCAATGTGATTAAGCAGACAATGTGATTGAAATGAGAAAATTCTTGATATTGGTATTATTCCTGATCTTATCAGCTACTTCATCCTCGGCAGCCATATCCAACAGCGCGAGCGGAGTAGACATAAATGTCATGACCCAGAGCCCGAGTCCTGCAAGACCGGGCGAGGTTGTTGAACTTACACTGACCGTGCAGAACGTCGGAAACAAGGACCTTTCCAACGTGGTCATTACGATCGACCCTGAGTATCCTTTCTCACAGGCATCAGGAGAATCACTTTCAAAGACCATCTCCTACCTCAAGGCCCGCCAGAGTGAGGACGACGCCACCACGGTCAAGTTCAAGCTTAAGGTGGATGCCGATGCTGCAAAGAAGACATATGATCTCAATATCTATGTCAAGGACAGCAGCAGTGACGCATCTGTGAAAACCACGGTCGCTGTGGATGTACAGGGCAAGGAATATGCACAGATCGTCACGATCAGCAAATCCAGCATTGATCTTGCCACAGTGGAACCTCTGGAGTTCATCATCACCAACACAGGTACTTCCCCGCTCAAGAATATGGCAGTCTCATGGGAAGACTCGACAGGTACCATCCTTCCGGTTTACTCTGACAATACCAAATACATAAGTTATCTGGGGGTAGGCGAGTCGGTGACCGTTGCTTATTCAGTCATGGCTAACGTCAACGCTGACCCGGGACTGTACCAGCTTGATATCACGCTGAACTTCCAGGACTATGACTCTAATGAGAGCACCATCAAGACAAAGGCCGGCCTCTTTGTAGGAGGCGGTACGGACTTCGATGTGACTTATTCCGAAAGCAGTGCAGGAGAAGTCTCACTGTCACTGGCTAACGTGGGCAACAACCAGGCATATTCTGTCAAGGTTTCCATACCTGAACAGGAGAACTTCAGGGCAACGGGCAGCACTTCCACTATCGTGGGGAACCTTGAGAAAGGGGACTACACTATCACTTCCTTCTCTGTAACCTCCGCCAGCACGATGCAGGCAGGCTCCGCCGATGGAAGGCCGGGACAGGCACAGGCGGGTTCTTCCAACACGACACAGTCACAATCTTCCGGTTCAAGGAACAACCTGCTTGTTCTGATAGAGTACACTGATTCCACAGGGCAGAGATTGTCTGTTGAGAAAAGTGTTCCCATAGAATTGTCTTCCGCAGGGACAACGGCTGCAGGCATGGGTCCCGGTGGCAGGCAGCAGCAGTCATCGACCAGTACTTACCTTAAGTATGGCCTGGTGCTGTTAGTCCTTGCAGGAGGAGTCCTCTACTACAAAAAAAGGAAAGCAGGTCAGTCCAATGAGAATATCCGCGAGGAACTGTCAAACAGCATCAAGGGACTGGAGAGGAAGATCCTGAAGGAAGGGCAATGAGACGAAGGACATATCTTAAGCTTGCTACCAACATCCTGCTGCATAGCAGGATCAGGAGCTGGCTTACTATAATCGGTATCGTCATTGGTGTGGGTTCAGTCGTCACCATCATGTCCATCAGTGACAGCATGTCGGCAGATATGGAAAGCCGTCTTGCTGACATGGACCTGACCACCATTACAGTTAGTCCGGGCTATACAAGGGCCTTCTCGTCCATGGGACCGGGAGGTCCCGGTGGCGCCGGAGGTGCCGGTTCATCTTCTGCCTCGGACGCGGAACTTACAAACAAGGACCTTCGGGCTCTCAAACTGGTGGATAACATCGATTATATGTACGGAAAGATCTCCGGAAGGGAGTCCGTCTACTATATGGGTAAGTCTGCAGAACTTTCCATTTCCGGAGTCGATCCTCAGGTATGGCAGTACACAGTCACATATGATCTGGACTCCGGCAGGCTGCTGGAGCCTACTGACAAGTTTGTTGCAGTGATAGGCTACAGGGTTGCCAACAGCATGTACGACAGTCCCATTGGCCTGAATAGGGTCATCACAATCAACGGCAAGTCCGTGAGGGTAGTAGGCATACTCGCATCAGGCGAGGATGACAATGCCGTGATAATGCCTATAGATGCTGCTGTAGAACTAATAGAGGATGCAGAAGCCAATGTGTACGATTCCATTGTCATCAAGGTCAATGATGTTTCAAATGTCGAGTCTGTGGTCTCAGAAGTGGAAGAAAGACTCATGTTATCAAGGCATATTATGAACGAAAAGGACAGGGACTTCAGCGTAAGTGACTCGCTCTCAATGGCACAGTCTGCCAGTGAGATGATGTCATCCATGAGCCTTTTCCTGGGAGCCATAGCAGGAGTTTCCCTTGTGGTAGGCTCTGTGGGCATTGCAAACACCATGTTTACCTCGGTAATGGAGAAGACACGGGAAATAGGGACCATGAAAGCCATCGGAGCCAGGAACCGGGACATCATGATGATATTCCTTGTCAATTCCGCGCTGGTAGGATTTGTTGGAGGGGTGCTTGGTATCGTACTGAGCCTCGGGCTGACATCCCTGCTGCCGTCACTGGGATTGACAATGATGAGGTCATCCATGGGTTCGACGCTCTCTCCCGAGCTGATGCTCCTGGGTATTTCCATTGCTGTCTTCATAGGCATTATTTCAGGCGTGGTGCCTGCCTACAATGCCTCGAAGATGAGGCCGGTGGATGCGTTGAGGTATGAATAAAGGAGATAAAACAAATCAAAAGGATTAAAAAACAAGGGGTTCCCCAGGAGTAAGTAAACTGTCTGGTGAGCCCTCCTGTATGAGAGGTCGAGCAAAATGGGAAAAATAGTATTGTCTTTCTTACTGGCAATGATAGTATTGTGTTCGGTCTATGCGGTAGCGCAGGAACGTGCAACAGCAAGCCAGGTCAGTGCAGATGAGCTGTCATCCACATCACTTTCGGGTGGTCATAGGGCCGGACCGGGTGCAAATATGCAGAGCATGCAAGACCCCCGCAATGCCAGAACACCGGCTTCGGGTAACTCACCGTCATTCCGTGAACAGAATAGCGTGACCAGGCAGCCCGGGACAGTTATTGTCATGCAGAACAACATGCTTGACAGGGAGAAACTTGAAGATTTCCTGAAGCAGAACACGCCTTTTAAGAATGGCATGTCATACTTCCAGGAATACGTGACACCATACAATGATGCAGTTCTGTCTTATCTCGAGGAGGAAGGTCTTGACGACAAATACAGTATTTACCAGGCTGCAGTCTCGTGGATATGGGTGCCTGACATGACTCTTACAGGCAAGCAGGAAACATGGTTGTATCCGTCACAGTTTCTGTATGAGACCCCGTCCTACAGCACCAATCCTGTGCCGGGCGCCATCGTTAGTGATTGTGAGGATCAGGCGAATGCACTGGCTTCACTGCTGATAGCATCCGGTGAGTATGACGAGAGCACTGTCAGGGTAGCTATAGGCGAGGTCAGCCTCTCGGGAACGAGCGGAGGCCATGCCTGGGTAGAAGTCTATGAGGACGGGAAATGGTTCCCTCTTGATCCTACGGTAGGTCCGTACTATGATGATGGGACAGGTTCTGTTGCAGACAGCGACGAATCCAATACGGGCTACTATTACTTCAAGGACAGGAAGTACTCAGTCGTAAAACTGTGGTACTACTACAACAACGAGTACTTCATTGATGTAAGTGCCCGCACCGGGAATGCACCCGATAACTGGGAGGCTGTGCCTTCCGGTTATTCCTGATTTTTGACTTTTTCTGGATACTTATAACCCCGACATGTGACACTGGATTCGGCGGAAGCATTTTTATAATAGTTTCACGTTAAACGATTTCGTTCCAGATGAAACCATTATATTCACAGGTGCATTCCATGATACAGCCCGAGACCATCGGCAAAAGGATAGGCTTCATCGCCTCACATAACCACCTCTATATTGACAGAGTGCTTGAACCCTATAAGCTGAAAGGGCCGATGTTCGCGTTCCTGCTGACCCTTTCCCGCTGGGATGGATGTTCACAGGAAAGCCTTGCCAGACACCTGAACCTTAGCAAAGCTACTGCAACAAGAGCTATCAGGGACCTCGAAGGTGAAGGATACGTCACCCGCACGAGGGACAGGGATGACCGCAGAATATACAGGGTTTTCATTTCTGACGGTGGAAGACGGCTCATTCCGGTGATACATAAGGCCCTGACCCAATGGAACGCAATCCTCCTGTCCGCTTTTTCGGAAGATGAAAAAGAGATGTTTGCCAGGCTGCTTGACAAGGGCCTGACTACCCTGGAGGAATTTGATACAGGCTCTGATACGGAATCAGCAGAAATCAAAATCTGATCTCAGGATATCTATATGAATGGTAAAAGTGAATTTTTGGGAACCCAAGACATTAACAGCTTGCTCCGGAAGCTTTCCGCCCCGGCAATCATAGGCTTGCTGGTCCATGCATTCTATAATCTCGTGGATACCTTCTTTGTAGGAAGGGCTCCGGGTGAACAAAGCGTGCTGGGAATCGCGGGCATATCTATCGCTTTCCCTCTGCAGATGCTTATCATGGCAGTCTCCATAGGCATAGGTGTCGGAGGCTCTTCTGTGATCTCGCGGATGCTTGGTGCAAAGGATACCAAAAAAGCCGAGAAAACGCTCGGAAATGTCTTCCTCTATACCCTGGCGGCCAGCCTACTTCTTCCAATCCTGTTCTTTTCCAATGTGGATGCCATCCTCAACCTGTTCGGTGCAACAGCGGACAACCTGCCCTATGCAAGGGATTATTCTGTGGTCATACTTCAGGGTACTTTCGCTTTCACTTTCGGATTCGTGCTGAACAACCTGGTCCGGGCGGAAGGCAATGCCAAAGTTGCCATGAACAACATGGTGTTCTCCGGGCTTCTTAACATAGTCCTTGATGCCATCCTTATATTTGGTTTTGGTATGGGCATCCGCGGCGCTGCCATAGCCACAGTGCTCGCACAGCTGGCAGGCACGGCATATCTTGTGCACTACTATATTGCAGGCAAGAGCCCCTTAAAGATCCGGCTGCACAATATTGTTCCTGATTATACGGCACTGCGGGAGATCACATTCATCGGTTTCGGTTCCTTTGTCATGGGCGCATCCAGCAGTCTTATGATGCTGGTACTGAACAACGTGCTCGCATTTTACGGAGGGGACCTGTCTATTGCCGTGTTCGGGATAGCTGGGCGTATGTTGATGCTTATTCTCATGCCCATCATAGGCGTCTCCCACGGACTGCAGCCAATAGTCGGCTATAATTTCGGGGCGCAGAATTTCACAAGGGTCAACGAGTCAATAAAGCTGTCACTGAAGATCACTACTGTGATAGGTTTCCTTGGATTTGCCGTGCTGTTCATGTTCCCGGGTACATTCTTCAGGATATTCAGTACGGATACAGACCTGGTAACAAAAGGGGAAACAGCCCTGAGAATAATGGTCCTGGCAACTCCTATTATAGGAATGAACGTCATCAGTACCACAGTGTTCCAGGCTATCGGGAAGGCGAGGCCGTCATTTATTCTCTCGATGTGCCGCCAGATTCTTTTCCTCATTCCACTGGTGATATTCTTGCCACGTTATCTGGACCTCTCCGGCGTGTGGATGGCTTTCCCCTTATCAGACATCATGGCAGGCCTTCTGAGTGCTTTCCTGATAACGAGGGAGTACAGGCATTTCCAGAGAAAAGCGGGCCATTTATCCTGATCGTGCTGTGCAGGCATCTTGAAATAATTGTCCTGTTAAACCACGACAATTATTTATATTTTTGACTCCCTGCTTACCTATGGGAGGTTAACGAATGCCGGAGAAATCCTGGTTATTTGCGCTGAAAGAAAAAGACCTGACTGGCAACAGCATAGAGTTTGTCAGGGTAAAGGATACTCCCATAATTCTGCTGAAGAAAAATGGGAAAATATATTCTCTCTATGGCAAGTGCAGCCACATGGGCTGTCGGCTTTCCAAGGGCACCTTCATCGACGAGTATGTCCTGAAATGCGGATGCCATGGATGGGAATACGATATAAGGACTGGCAAGCACCTGGGAAACAAGGATGCGACTCTTGAGACATATCAGAACAAGGTCGAAGGAGGAGAGATCTTCGTTCTGGCCTAATTGAAGTTGCTCTGCTGACGGAGGTATGAGGCTTGGTGTGGTTCTTCGCGATAGATGAAATCGAGCTGGGTGAGGGTGGAAAGAAGCCTTTGCTGGTAGAGGGGGAAAAGCTCCTGCTGATCCGGCAGGAAGGCGGCTTCTATGCAATATCCAACAAATGCCCTCATATGGACTGCCCTCTCTCGAAAGGGACCCTTGAAGGGTTTGTTATTAAGTGTCCCTGTCACGACTGGCTCTTTGACATACGCAGCGGTGAGTTTCTCAATGCCAGGGAGATAAAGGTCCCGGCCTACGGTACGAAGGTCGCCGAAGGCAAGGTTTACGTTAATATGGAACGGTGAGTTTCAATGAAGAAAGTGGTAATGTACACTCTCAGCACCTGTCCCTGGTGCATGAGGGCCAAGAAGTTCTTCAGGGAAAAGGATATTCCCTTTGAGTACATCGATTATGATAAGGCTGACGAAGGGACACGCAGGTCTATCCGCGAGGACTGCCTGTCCCATGGGGAGGAGATGTCCTTTCCCTTTGTGAAGATAGGGGAGGACGTGGTAGTGGGCTACAATCCCCAGAAGTACTCCAGCCTGTTGAACCTCTCTGAGGGGTGAGTGTCCGTGGATACTGAGAAACGCATGGAGCAGTTCAGGACAATGTTCCAGAGGGTCATCGATCCCCTTGGATATAAGTTCAGTCCGGACACGGAACTCGTGGATTTCCTGCTGGAGCAGGAAGTCCTGCTGGAAAAAGAGAAGGGCAACCCTTATTGTCCCTGCCAGGGGCTGACGGGTGAGCGTGAGCACGACATGCAGCTTGTATGTCCGTGCATACCTTTCCACAGGGAGCACTTCGATGCGATGAAGCGCTGCTGGTGTGGGCTTTATGTCCATAAGGATGTGGATGACCCTGATTCACTGGTGCAGATCTCGAAAAAGGAATTCGAGGCATCGAGAACTAAAGTGTAGGTATTGAATATCCCACATTAGGAAAGGCAAGAGCAGGGAAAGTACTAAGCCGATGATCAATGAAATTAAAAAAAGAGAAAACAAGGAGTAAAGAAGACTAAGTTTATGAGAGTGAGGTCAATGTCGGGGGAAGACAATGAGGTCATACGCAATATAAAAGCACGCAGGAGCGTCCGTAATTATCTTGACAGGCCGGTGAGCGAGGAGTCTGTAAAGGCAATAATCGACGCGGGAATCTACGCTCCCACCGGATTCGGGTCGGAGCCATGGTTCTTTGTCGTGGTGCAGAACAGGGAAATGATGAAGAGGATGTCTGATTACTGCAAGCCGAAACTGCTTGCACAGCTCCAGGACATACCTAACGACAATGTGGCTGACTTTAAAAAACAGCTGGCACATGAGGATTTTGATGTATTCTACGGCGCTCCTCTCCTTGTGATTGTGCTTGGCAGCAATGCCGGTTTCACTACCGATTACGACTGCGCCATGTGTGCTCAGAACATGATGCTTGCAGCAACATCAATGGGTATCGGAAGCTGCTGGGTGGGCACCGCATGTTTCATCCAGGACAATGTGGAATTCATGAGCGAACTGGGGATCCCTTATGATTACAGGGTCATTGTACCTGTTGTGTTCGGGTATGAGGGAAAGGCTGAAGAGAGATCCTCCAGGCAGGAACCCAGGACGGTCTGGATAAGGTGATCCTTTATCCTCCTTTGATATTTTCTACAGCCTTCTTCAGTACTATTCATGTCTCTGCTGAGTGAAATGTATCCTCGCCGAGCGGAACGTAGCTTTCCGGTTCGGACCATTTCTCAGCAAGCTTTTCCTCCTGAGCTTCTTTATGCCTCCGAACCCTGGGCTGGAGCAGGTTGTCCAGTTCGACTGATTCATCGCCTTCCGTCCGTAGTGTGTCGAGCACAGTCTTCTGGCTGAGCCCTCCAAGGAGCATGTTCCAAATATCTAAAAGTTTCTAAGCAATTAATAACGCTGTTTTATATAAATACAAAAAACAAATTTCACGAGAGCTTAAACTCCCGATTTCAAATGAAATATTAGCGTATCTTGTTTGTTTATAATTACTTATAACCTGGTAAAACTTATGTCAAAATCCGTTCTTCATTTATATGCTTAACACTTTTTGGGACCTTTCTCACAGGGCAGGGCAGACATAGTTAATTTTAAGATGCTGCTGCCGGACCGATGAGTCCGTCACTGACTGTAAATGGACAATGACTGAACAGGCTATCAGGGAGTCTGAAAAAGTATGAATGCAAAGGAACAGGAAGCCTGAAAAATGAAAGGAAATGGGAAAATCCGCAGAAGAGGTCAGAAGGGTTCCCCCTTCTGATCACTCCGAAAGATACTTGGCGACCATCTGCTGCATTTCAATGGCCATCTGTGAGAGTTCCTGTGAACTCTTTGCCAGCTCAAGCATGGATGCGTTCTGCTGTTCCATG
>JASKKT010000067.1 GCA_030154025.1 Methanolobus sp. | reverse complement strand
TCCCGACGAGCTTCTGGACCTCCGAGGCAAGCTTTACGGGCAGGTCCTTTTCAAGCTCCACGGTCTGGTACTCCTTAAGCTTACGCGGCACAAGGTCCATCTTCCCTCTGGGCTTTATCTCCTTGACAGAAACTATGACATCCTCGCCAACTTTAAGTTCTTCTTTCATATTGCTTGAGTGGATGAGCCCTCTGAGGTTGGAATTAAGGTCCACGAAGACCCCGAAATCTGCAATGTTCCTCACGACGGCATGGTAGAGCTTTCCAACTTCCAGCTCTTCGATGTTACATGAATCATCCAGCTTGTACACGATCTGCTTTTTTGCACACGAGGGACAGACCTCTTCTCCGTTGTACAGGCCTTCGGTAGCAACTCCGCAGATCCTGCACTTATAAAACGCACCTTTTCCGGAACAGACAGTACACTGCTCTGTCAACTCTATCTCGCCTGTACCACTGCACTTGCTGCAGTTGGAACCGTTCCTGAGAAAACTGCCCATATCTTTTTCCGAAAGCTTCATCAGGTCGACTGACTTGGACTTCCCCGCTCCCTTGCAATCAGGGCATTTCTTTGAGCCGACGACCTTGTAACCCTTTCCGTCGCACTCCTTACATTTTTCGCTCATTGTATCAAGTCCTAAAAGGCATATATCTGATTTATGTCTTTGCTTCAGATCAGGATCCTTTATATATGTTCCCTTACTATCCAAGTTATCTGATGCCGTTTTTTCAGACTATTGTTTGAGATTGTTAACGGCAAAATCAATCACATTAATAAGCCATAAGTTAGATTATTATTATTGGGTCTGAACGTTATTATCAGAATAACAATCTGTATTATGCTTTCGTGTACATCCCCTCAAACAAGGTTCAGGCCCATCTCCTATTAGATCCTTCAAAGCTGCCGTAAAAGGTAAGCGATGTCTTTTTAATACCCTGGATCGTTTTAGTTATTGTGCTAGCAAACCTTTTCTAATCTCCACAGGAGCATCGATAAAATGGTATTGGAACAAATTACAATCATTACAGCAGTCTTTATTATCTTTATCCTATCAAAGGCAATACAGATTGTCAAGGAGTACGAACGTGTCGTTATTTTCCGTCTTGGAAGGCTAAGCGGAGTGAAAGGTCCCGGCCTGTTCTTCATTATCCCTATCATAGATACTGTGGTAAAAGTGGACCTGCGTGTGGTTACCATTGATGTTCCCAAGCAGGCTGTCATCACCCGGGATAACGTTACAGTCGCAGTTGATGCAGTCGTGTACTATAAGGTCATCGACCCCTCAAAGGCTGTAAATGAAGTTGAGAACTACAAGTATGCAACATCCACCCTCTCGCAGACAACACTGCGTGACGTAATAGGGCAGATCGACCTTGATGATGTCCTGTCCAAGAGGGACGAGATCAACCTGAGCATTCAGGAATCACTGGATATCTCCACGGACCCATGGGGTATTAAGGTAACAGGTGTGACCCTCAGGGATGTCAGCATTGACGATACAATGCTGCGTGCTATTGCAAAGCAGGCCGAGGCAGAGCGTGAGAAGCGTGCCCGTATCATCCTTGCAGACGGTGAGTTCATCGCAGCCGAGAAAATGAGGCAGGCTGCCAGCCTTTACGAGGAAGTGCCTGTCACTATCAAGCTCAGGGAACTGCAGACACTGGCAGAGATAGCAAGGGAGCGTAACATGATAGTTGTGGCGAACTCCATCGAGATGGGGGAGATCGCGGCCATGTCCAAGGCTCTCCAGAACAAGCCCAGATAAGACCGCATGAAACAAGGGAAGACCATGAGTTTCCAAAACAGGCTTCCTGTAAGCCTTCTTTTTCTTTTTATCCTGAGCGCGGTCCTCATCTCCCCTGCAATGTCCCAGGAAAGCGGGAGCGTGCTGGTACTTGAGATCTCGGGAGCTATAACCCCGGTCACGGATGACATAGTCGCTGACGCTATATCAATAGCAGAGGCTGAAGGGCACCAGGCGCTTATCATCACCCTCAACACACCGGGCGGGGGACTGGATGAAACGCTCAGGATAACTGAGATGATACCGCAGACAAGCGTGCCTGTGATAGGATATGTATATCCTGAAGGTACACAGGCCTGGTCAGCGGGAACCCTCATACTTATAAGCACTGATGTCGCCGCAATGGCCCCTTTTACGGTAATAGGCTCGGCCCAGCCTGTAAGTATGACTCCCAGTGGCTCGGAACCTGTCACTGATACCAAGATAGTCAACGCCCTTGTGGAAAGGGCGACAGAGAATGCCAGGATGCACGGCAGGAACGAGACAGCAGCCAGGGAGTTCATCACTGAGAACCTCAACCTCAATGCCCAAACGGCTCTTGAGTATGAGGTAATAGAGTACGTTGCCCCATCCATAGAGGACCTGCTTGTGCAGGTGAACGGATTGGATGTGAAGGGCAGTACTCTCCAGACCGCCGGTTCTGATATTGTTTACTACGAGGCACCCATCAGGCTTGCTTTTATGAACATCATCTCAAACCCCGTTGTATCTTCCCTGTTGCTGCTGCTCGGAGTCTATGCCGTTATCTTCGGGATATCAAACCCCGGCTTCGGTGCAGAGGTATTCGGGGTCGTTGCCATTGTACTGGCACTGATAGGCACCGGCTTTGACGTGAATATCGGCGCAGTCTTCCTGATACTGGTAGGCGTGGCTCTCCTTGCCCTGGAACTGCAGTCGCCGGGGATAGGGGTCTTTGGCATAGCAGGAATGATCTGCATAGTTGCAGGGAGCATACTGCTTGCCCCGACAGAGTTCCCGCGCAACTATTCGCCTGCGGAGTTCCAGAGGACTGTCGTTGCCACTGTGGTGGTCCCTACGATACTCATGGGCATGTTCCTGGTGTTCGCAATGTACAAGGTCCTTGAGGTAAGGAAGCGCAAGCCGCAGTTCGGTGGGCTTCTGGGGGAGATCGCAGTGGTCCATAAGCCGATATCTCCCGAGCAGCCGGGTTATGTTATCCACAGGGGAGAATACTGGAAGGCGCACTCCTCGGAGACTCTGGAAAAGGGTGAAAAGGTCGTCATCCTGGAAAAGGATGGCGTGATGCTCACTGTAGGGAGGCTGAGAAGCGAAGCAGGAGAAGCCGGAAAGGAGTAGCTTAGCTGCCCCTTACCATCTCTATTATCTTCTTTTTCTTTGAGGTGGCCTCGCTGGCGGCCCTGTCAACGGCCCGCTGCATCTCCTCGAAATTGCGCGGCTGCTCTTCCCCGATCATCTTCTTGATGGGAGTATAAGCTGATTCCCTGAAGCGCGGGGTAAAGTCCCTCATCTCCCCGTCGATCATTATCATCGCACCGCTGCCCTGCTCGACCCTGCCGATGATCCCTATCTGTACTCCTGCAGACCTTACGGTCTCCATGATATCCTCAGCCACTTCCCGCGGGGCGATGACGAGCAAAGCGTCAAGGGATACTCCCAGATAGTCTATTTCCAGGGATTCCAGCATCCTCAGGACAACAGGGTTCACGAGCTTTCTCATCTCTTCCTCATCAAAGACGAGCTTAACGCTTGCAGTTCTTGATATCTCCTTTGCGTCCCCGCGTATGCCCCCGTTGGTCACGTCCGTCATGGCGTGTATATGCTTCACCAGGCCCGAGTCAAGCAGCTTCTCACAGGCTTCCAGGAACTTGATATTGATGGTCTCGTCCACAACCTCATGCATGCCGTAATAGAGTGCCGCTGTGGATATGGTGCCGCCTCCTGCCCCTTCGGTCATGAGTATTACGTCTCCTGCCTGGGTCTGCTGCCTTGCTGTCAGGTCGGATGACACTCCAACTGCTCCGACACCGCCTGTCATGCGCTCCCCAATGACCATATCGCCTCCGATCCTGAGTGTGCTGCCAGTGACAAGAGGTATGCCAGACAGCTCTGCAACAGCAGTTATGCCTGCTATATGGTCGAAGATCTTCGCAACGTCGCCGTCATCGGCCACGTGGATATCCGAGAGCATTGCCACAGGGCGGGCTCCCATGACATAGACGTCCCTCAATGCCGCGCGGGCTACATGGAAGCCTGCGAGGAATGGAAAATCGCTGAGCCTGGAATGTATGCCGTCGATGGTGACGATCACGTAATCACCGGGATCCTTTGCCCTGACGACCCCAGAATCATCCAGATGGGTAGTATCCACCACTGCCCCGGTCTTGCCGATGACTTCCGCTATCTTCTCGTGGGTGTAGAAGTCACCGATACCTCTTGAGCCGACACCGAATTCTCCCATCGTCACGCCTGAGATGGTGGGCTCCAGTGCATCCCCCTTTACATGAAGGGTGGCCTTCGCCTCGACAATGGCAGCCCTCGCCAGTTTGCGGGCATGCTCCGGGCTTGTATTCTTTACTTCGAGTATTCTGGACGTGAGCTTGTCCTCCAGGTCGGGATCACTGTTCATGAGCCCTCTTTTTGCGTAGCTTTCGATATCCATGTAAGCCTCAGATCAGCACATATTGACAAAATTCCTGAGCATTCTCAGTCCCATATCCCCGCTCTTCTCGGGATGGAACTGCGTGCCTATGACATTGCCTGCGTCATTGACAACAGACGCGGCGAACTTAGTACCATACTCACTGGACGCAAGCGTGTTGCCGGCGGCAGTGTCCACATAATAGGAGTGCACGAAGTACACATAAGTGTTATCCGGTATGCCCTCAAAGAAGGAGTGCTTCCTGCTTATCCCGATGGAGTTCCAGCCCATATGGGGCACTTTCAGCTCGGTATGCGGGAACCTCAGGACACTGCCTTTGATCAGGTCAAGGCCTCCTGTGAGCCCGCCCTCCTTTGATTCGCTCATGAGGATCTGCTGCCCCAGACAGATACCAAGCATGGGCTTTCCGGAATTAACATAGCTGTGAATGGTGTCGAGTAAAGCCTGGATGTTCTTCATCGCATCCCTGAAGGCTCCGACCCCCGGCAGGATTACACCGTCAGCGTCCAGTATCTCCGCAGGGTCGCTGGATATGATGACATCGGCACCGGCATGCTCCAGCCCCTTGCGGACGCTCCTCAGGTTACCGAGCCCGTAATCGATGATAACTATCTTTTTCATGTGTGATTTAAAGCAGGGTTTTGGTACATGAATGTGACGATTATTTATTATCAGGGGTTCATTATAAAAATCAGGAACAAATCAATGAATTTATATACAAGGTTATTTTCTTGTATGTCGGTGGTATTTTTTGAAAACGACCGGAAAATTGTTTAGTAACGAATCGGCAATCGAATTGCCTATAAATATAGTCGTAATGCTGGTGGTTGGGATGGTTGCCCTTGCAGCCCTTATCGCAATAATCCCTCCTCCGACCAAGAATATGTCGGTTAACGTCGATCAGGCGGGGCTGGCTTCAGGTACTCTGTCTCCAGGTAACACCATTCTTGTGGATTCCACATTGGTATCGGCTGGCTCTTTCCCGGTGACGGTGCAAATATCTGCCAAAGATCCCGATGGCTATCCCGTGAGAGGTGCGAACGTAGTGCTGAGGGGTCTTGGCGGTGCTGCGACAGGTGTCACGGATGACTCTGGAATGTGCACATTGCAAGCCGATACGGCGGCAGGTGGCGCACCCATAAGCCTCGGTGCTAACCAGAACGAAGGGGCCATGGACCTGAAGATAACAGCCAGTGGTTTCTACGACTACGAGAAGACCAATGCAGTGATGATAGTCAGGACATCCTGATTCTGACTACTTTTTTACTATGCATCCGAAAAGCCTTTTGCGGGACGCATCTGCAGCTCTCGGCCTTCCTATAAGGATAGTGGTGCTCAGTATCATCGGCATGATCGGGATGTATGCCATCCTGTATGCTGTCCTTAATGCTCCTCTGGCACCCGGTACCCTCTATGCCACGGTAGACAACGGCAGTTTTGTGCTGCCTGGCGGGCAGGGAGATTCCCCCATCCTTAGGGTGCAGGTATTTAACTCAGATGATGCGCCTGTTGGTGATGCCAATGTGGTGCTCTGGTGCCCCACGCGGCAGAAGGCCGTGGGTGGTGTGACAGGTCCGGGAGGTACTTTCGAGGCTACCCTGCACAATATCTCCCTGCCTGCTGGGAAGAATGAAGGCTATATTGCCATCAGGGTCATGCAGGAAGGATATATGGACTACTCCGATGAATTCTTCGTGAAGGTCAGAAGATCGTGAGTTTCAGGGCATCTGCCTGGGGTCACTTCCGTGCTCATGTTTTTGATCTGTTTGCAAGGTAGGACTTCATCAGGGCTGCCATGCCGAGGGTAAGAGCTATCCCGAAGGAGAACAAGGGCGAGCGGATAATGTCCCACCTGTCCGCTATGATCAGCCCGCCGGTAAGGGCCAGTATAATTGCGCCGATGATGCCTGATATCTCCAGGGGCACCTTCACGGAGCCTATATTGAGGCGATTCCGGTTCTCCGCTTTGTCAAGGCGCTGGCCAAGAGATGCAAGTCCGCCCCTGAGCTCTGCGGAGAGCTGCTCGTAGGCCTTGCCCTGCTCCTCCATAACCGGTCCGCTGAACTTGTCGAGAATTGCGTGGAGTTTCAGGTTATCCTCGCTGAGTGTGTCTATGCGCTTGCCCAGCTCAAGGTTCTGCTGCCTGAGCACGTTCAGTTCACCCACAAGCGATCGTCCCGGATCACTGCCTGTAAGACTGTCCAGCCTATCCCTGATTGCGCTGATTCTTTCCCTGATATCATCTATCTCGATCTCAGGGTCAGTGATATACTGTGAGCCTTCAGGCGCATCCCCGGCAGAGAGCCGCCTCTCAACGGCACGCAGCCTTTTCTCAAGGCTCCTGGAAGCCTGGTCAAGGGAATGTATCCTGCCGTTGATATCTTCTTTTATCTGGTTGTCGTTTTTCATGACCGCCCACCAACTGAGCTGTCAGTTTTTCTTAAAGGTATTAAAATCCTTCGATTTTACTCAGATAATTGGAGAGTAATGTTCTCATTAGTGACACTGTGGACGTAGAACTTCTGCCTGTCGATCATTATGTATGTGTCCTTCCTGGGGAAGAACAGGTTGAGGCCGTGCCCCTGATAGCCTTTTGACAGGAGAAGTCCGATGGAGAATGTGTTCTCCCCGGATATCCCGCAGTAGATGATGTCCACGGTGCCATTCCAAAAGCTGCTCTTGATCGTTTTCCTTTCCCCTGTGGTGATGGTGAACCTTTCGGCCATGCTCGTGCCTCCGTGAGATGTGTGAGTATGCTTCCTGGCCTGCTGTGCTCACCAGCAGATGCCTTCGTAATCGATCCTCGTGGCAAGCTTTTCGGGCCTGAGCAGGTGGCGACCGTCGATGACGATCTTTTCTTTCATGCCCTCGAACTCACGGTCCAGTTTAGCGAACTCTTCCCACTCTGTCATTATCAGGCATCCGTCGGCCCCTGACAGGGCCTCGGATGAGGTGCTGCAATAAGTGATATTGCCGAAGATCTTTTTCATGTTCCCTGCGGCCATGGAGTCGTAGGCTGTAACAACGGCCCCGAGGCGCAGGAGTTCGGCTATCACGGGGATGGAGCGTGACTCCCGGATATCGTCGGTGTCGTTCTTGAAGGCCAGGCCAAGGACGGCTATCCTCTTGCCGTTGATATGTCCTGTCTTGCGCTGGAGCAGCTCCACCATCCTGAGGGGCTGCCTCTCGTTCACAGCCACCACGGAGTCAAGGAGCTGGGGCTCGTAACCCAGTCCCTTGGCCTTGCCTATGAGCGCCCGCACATCCTTGGGGAAGCAGGATCCCCCGAAGCCGGCACCGCAATTGAGGAACCTGCGCTCGATCCTGAAGTCCGTGCCCACCGCGTCCATGACCTCGTAGGTATCGATGCCAAGCTGCTTGCAGATGTTGCCCACCTCGTTGGCAAAGGAGATCTTGGTGGCCAGGAAGGAGTTGTTGACGTACTTAATCATCTCCGCTGTCCTCGGGTTGGTGCGCGTCACCTCGCAGTCCAGTCCCCTGTAAAGCTCCGCCACGGCAAAGCCAGACCTCTCATCAATGGCTCCCACCACGATCTTGTCCGGGTGCATGAAATCGTACACCGCCTTGCCCTCTCTCAGGAACTCAGGGTTCATGGCCACTCCGAAGTCCCTGCCCGCCTTCTTCCCGGAGAATTCCTCGACTATCGGCAGCACCACCTTCTCGGTGGTCTCCGGCACCACGGTGCTCTTGACCACGACCACATGATAGCCATCCTTCTTCCCGATGGCCGCGCCCAGGCTGGCACTTGCCGCCTTCACGATTGCCAGGTCGATGCTCCCGTCCTCCCCCGACGGCGTCCCCACGCATATGAAGGACAGGTCCGAGTTCGCCACCGCATACTCATAGTCCGATGTGGCAATGAGGGTCTTCTGCGAGTGCTTCTGCAGCAGCCCGTCCAGCCCCTCCTCCCATATGGGCGCAACCCCCGCATTGATCTGCTTTACCTTCTCCTCATCGATGTCAATGCAGATAACCTCATGCCCAAGCTCCGCAAAGCAAGCCGCAGAGACAGAGCCAACATAGCCTGAGCCAATGATTGATACTTTCATGTATGGATTCTCCTTATGTTAGAAGATTGTTTGGGAGTGTATATTAGGGTGTTTGTTGAATTTTTAGGTAGCTATAGTTTAATGTCTTAATGGTTCAGAAAGAATCTAATATTTAGTATTAGATATATATTTCTCATGAAGAGTTCGGACTATCTTGAAAAATCATCAACGTATTCTCGGAAAGAACTTCAGCAATTATTCCGAATAACGGATGCTACAATTAATACCGGTGTATTTCAGCCAAAAGGCCATTCTTCAATCTGGCTTTTTGTAACAAAAAATAAAACTCCTGACAGAACTGCCTATAATGATGATTTTGACGGTCAAATATTGAACTTCGAAGGGCAGTTGGAAGGTAGAACCGATAATAAAATAATCAATCACTTAAGCGATGGCAATGAACTGCTGGTTTTTTACAGAGATCGTAAAAACGAATACTCGAATTATGCATTCAAGTATCTGGGAAAGTTCCTATATGTCTCACATTCGGGGGACAAGCCTAAACGTTTCGTCCTTTACAGTACGTACTCAGATTAAAATGAATTCTTCGCAAGAATGAAAACCTATCCATTGATGGCAATAAGCTTTATTTGTAATCTTCATTATATAGAATAGTTTAAATGCACACAAAGCGAGGCTTAAATGTTTCCCCAGGACAAATCAGAGTTGAAGGCAATTGATTTCTTCTGTGGTGCCGGTGGAATGACACACGGCATGATTCAAGCAGGAATCAACGTAATTGCAGGAATCGATATAGCTTCGGATTGTAAAGAAACATATGAAACAAACAATGGTGCCAAATTTATCGAAGCGGATATAAACGAGTATACGCCCGAACAACTTGCTAAGGAAATACGTGTCGAGAAAAACGACGATTCTTTAATATTTATAGGGTGCAGTCCTTGTCAGTATTGGACTAAGATCCAGACCGATAAGACAAAAAGCAAAATGACAAGAAATCTATTGGATCGCTTCAAAGTGTTTGTCGATTATTTCAAGCCTGGATATATTGTAATTGAAAACGTTCCGGGTTTATACACAAGCAAGGAAAATAGGGTTTTAAATGATTTCAAGAAGTTCCTTGATGAATCTAATTATGTTTGTGGTGATGGTTTAATCTATGCTAATGAACATGGAGTTCCGCAGCATCGTAAAAGATACCTCTTAGTTGCAACTCGTCTATCCCAAAAAATCAGTCTTCCTGAAAAGGAAGAGAATGATAAATTAACCGTCAGGAATTTTATTGGTGAACATAACGGCTTTGAGAAGATTCCTGAAAATCACATAGATGATTCGGATTTTATACACACTTCCGCAGGTCTTTCCGAGAAAAATCTGAAAAGAATCATGTTAACGACACCCGATGGAGGAACTCGTTACTGTTGGAAAGACAACCCTGAACTTCAGATTGATGCATACAAAAATAAGGACCGTATTTTCAGAGACGTATATGGCAGAATGTCGTGGGATAAACCTGCACCTACGATAACGACCAGATTTAACAGTCTCTCTAACGGAAGGTTCGGTCATCCGGAAGAACACCGTGCAATTTCTCTGAGAGAAGGTGCAACATTACAGACTTTCCCAAAAGAATATATTTTTAAAGGTAGTAATCAAGCATCAATTGCAAGACAGATTGGAAATGCAGTTCCTCCTGAGCTTGCAAAAAGAATAGGAACTACATTGTCCGAGCATTTCGGGCTAATGCGGATCAACACCCGAGGGTAAAAATGGCTCAATTCAAAACCCGAGCGAGAGCATTGGATATGCTAGGTAGGCAACAAATAGCCGGAGTTCCTACTGCAATTAGTGAATTATTCAAGAATGCTCACGATGCCTATGCGGACCACGTTGAAGTAGATTATTATCGTTCCGATGGTCTCTTTGTTCTCCGAGATGATGGGTTGGGGATGACCAAAGAAGACTTTGAACAACGTTGGCTAACATTAGGAACTGACAGCCAATTAGGTTCAAAAAAAGGGTTAGCACTACCTCCAAAAGATCCAAATAAAACTCCACGACCGATTTTAGGAGAAAAAGGTATTGGTAGGCTTGCTATAGCTTCTATCGGTTCTCAAGTCCTTATTCTGACCAGAGCGAAAAGAGAAGATAAACTACATGATCTTATCGTTGCTTATATCCATTGGGGAATTTTTGAGTTACCGGGATTAGATCTTGATGAAATAACAATACCCTTAAAAACGTTTCCTGATGGAACTCTTCCTAACAGAGAACTAATCTCTTCAATGTTAAATGAAGTTACTGATAGCATTCGAGAACTGGAATCTAAAGGAAAAATTGAATTTGAAGATTCTGGAAAATTGATTGCAGATATTAAACAATTCGATGTAGATCCTGCTGAGATCGATGCCTATTTAAAAAATCTCAGTTTATCGGGTAGTCTTAGTTTGTCGGGCAACGGACAAGGTACTCATTTTATAATCTACCCTGCAGATAATTTACTCCAAGTTTCAATAGATGGAGACCCAAATTCCGGTAAAGCTTCTCCCCTTCTAAAAATGCTGTTGGGTTTTACAAATACAATGGTACCTGGCGCTGATTTGCCTGCTATTCATGCAAGTTTTAGGGATCATAAAACAGATGATTTTTATGTGGATTTAATCAGTGACCACGAGTTTTTTACTCCAAAAGAGTTTGAGATGGCAGATCATCACATTCAAGGCGAATTCGATGAATATGGTCAGTTTAAGGGCGCTATAAAAATCTATGGTGAGGAAGAATTTGAACACGTTGTTCCATGGCAGGGTTCAAAAGGTAAAAATACATTATGTGGCCCCTTTAAAATAAACGTTGCTTATGTTCAAGGAGAGGCTAAGCAAACAAAAATTACTCCAGATGAATATGGTCAACTAATGGCTAAACTTGAAAAAATTGGTGGTCTTTACATTTACAAGAATGGAATCCGAATTTTGCCTTATGGAGATTCAGATTACGATTTTCTTGATATTGAGAACAGAAGGACTAAAAGTGCCAAGTACTACTACTTCTCTTATAGAAGAATGATTGGCGCTATATCGATATCGAAAGAAAAAAATAATCAGCTCATTGAGAAAGCGGGCAGAGAAGGTTTTATAGAAAATAAAGCATTTCGTCAGTTTCATGACATGCTAGAAAATTTATTCCTTCAGTTAGCTGGAGACTTTTTTAGAGAAGCGTCAAGTGGTCCCAAAGCTGAGTATTTCCTCAAGAGAAGAGCAGAATTAGAACGACTTTATACTGCAAAAAAGGAGTATGAGAAACAGGTCAATTTTAAAACGACGCAGTTTGCTGAAAATTTAGATAATTTTTTCTTGAAAATTAAAGAAGGTGCTCCTCAAGAAGAGATTAAGAGATTATTGGAACAGACGACGGTAAAATTTCAATATGTTTCTCAGATTAAGGACCCGGATGAATCTTC
>JASKKT010000066.1 GCA_030154025.1 Methanolobus sp. | reverse complement strand
CCAGGACAGGAAGAGTTGCCTGAGCTCTGCCAGCACAGTGCTGTCCCTGCGGCATTTCCTTACCAGCTCCTCAAAGTGGAGCTTCTCATCACCTGTCAGCCTGTCCGAAAAATAGCCTATTGCGTGCATGAGCACATTGATGTTCGATCCGATACCGGCCTCCCGGGAAAGCACTTCCCGGAGAGATCGGCCGTAGCCCTCCAGGACATCATCAAGCGGGCGCTTCTCATGATTGGCCACAAGATCGCCCATCTGTGTCATGGACTTCTTATCGAAGGCCATCAAGAGCAACTTGTTGCGTGTGTGGTAATCCACCAGCTCACTCATTTTTCCTGACCCTGCCGCCTTCCTGAAGGAGGCCAGGGCAAAGACCCGCGCCAGGAAGTCATCCCTTCTCGCAGGATCGTAAAGCTGCTCGTCATCCACTGTAGGAAGAGAAGGGAAACGGAGTTTCAGCCCCTCTGCAAAAAAACCTGTGCCTTTGCTGTGCAGGCAATCCCTGCTTGCGGAAGAGGGAAAGACCTTCGTATTTCCGATGCCGCATGACGGAGATCTTGACTTCAGAATGGCCCCATCAATAGTATCGATCCTATCCAGATACGAAGAAGTAAAACCAGCCATTCTTTCAGTGATATCCAGCCCGGTGGCAGGCTGCACAAGCCTCCTTGCATCCTGATCCCCCAGAATGATACGTATGGGCTCACGTGGCACCCCCAGGCCGATCCCATATTCCGGGCATACGGTGATAAAATCAACATAAGATCTCATGGCTTCCGTAACAGGAGAGGGTATCATCCTTCCATCATACCTGCAGGGCGAGAAGCCAAGACATTTGCTTATCAGGATTCGTGGGCGTGGACTGGAGTGCATCATGATCTGCACAATGTTGGCGCCAGGAGCTTATATAAGTACTCAAACCGAAAAGCGAGATCACCTGACAAAGCCTTCGTCTTTGAGGCTCACATATTTCCCTTCCCCAATGACCACGTGGTCCAGCACGTCTATTCCCAGCAACTTCCCGCCCTCGACGAGTTTTTCCGTTACGGCGATGTCTTCCCTGCTTGGCGTGGGGTCCCCCGAGGGATGATTATGGGAGAGGATGACCGAGGCGCACGATTCCATGAGTGCGGCTTTGAATACTTCCCGTGGGTGGACAATGTTGGCGTTCAGGCTGCCGATGGATATGACCTCCTCACGGAGCACCTGGTTCTTGGTATCAAGGAGAAGGGCCACCAGCCTTTCCCTTTTCTGCTCCCTCATTTTTGGATAGAGGAGCGAGTACACATCCGCAGGCGATCTTATCTTGCGCTTTGGCTCGTCTGTGAACCCCTCCAGCTTGCGGGCAAGCTCGAAGACTGCTGCGATCTGAGCTGCTTTAGCCGTGCCTATGCCATGTATCTCCGTGAGCCTGCTCACATTTGCCTGACTGAGCTGCTTGATGCTGTATTCCGAGAAGATACGGCTACATAGGTTGACCACATTCTCTTTTTGTGTTCCTGTCCTCAGGATTATTGCCAGCAGCTCGGCATTGGAAAGAGCTTCTGGCCCGTATTTCAGCAATCTCTCCCGGGGCCTCTCATCCTCGGGCATATCGCGAATGCATATCTTGTACTGCTCCATGGGAAGCTGGAGAATCTTTCTGTTTATAAATTTTTCTAAATAAATCTATTATAAATTAGTGCTTATTTTAAAATAATTTTTATTGCCTTTTTCGCCGTGTACTTATATAATGAATGATCATAATCCCTTTCCATGAAAGTCATTTGTGTGTCAGGCTACAAGAAAACAGGCAAGACCACCCTGGTCACCCACCTTGTAGAAGCCCTATCTGAAAAAGGCTCCGTGGGCACTGTCAAGATAATGTCCCATCACCGATTCAATCCCGCAGACACCGATACGGGAAAGCACTTTGATGCAGGTGCAGGAGCTGTTGCTGCGATAACTGATTCCGAACTTGTGACTATAAAGCGTAACCCGACACTTGACCAGGCCCTCGACTCACTGGCCGATGCCGACATGGACTTTGCTGTCGTGGAAGGTGCAAAGAGCAGCCTTCTACCCAAGATCGTTCTAGGGGAAGCAGCTGATGCCGAGGGCATCGTGAACGTGGTTGCAAGGCTGCCCGGGCGTGCCGACTGGGATATTGACAGCCTTGTAGAACTTGTTCTTGGGCAGG
This sequence comes from Methanolobus sp., assembly GCA_030154025.1. GTDB lineage: Archaea > Halobacteriota > Methanosarcinia > Methanosarcinales > Methanosarcinaceae > Methanolobus. The sequence continues at coordinate 9,981 of JASKKT010000066.1, read as the reverse complement.
AGGACTGGGTGACTCTTGGCTCCCTGATCAAGAAGATCAAAAGCAACCCAGACATCAGGTTCTCTGGAGGTATCGCAACATTCACAGGGATTGTCCGCGAGGTCACAGACGGGACCCACACACAGGCCCTTGAATTCGAGAAATATGCCGATGTTGCCGAGCATGCAATGGAAAAGATATGCGCGGAGATGAAGCAAAGGGAAGGGATCATCGATGTGCTGATGCACCACAGGACCGGCCTGATAAAAGCAGGCGAGGATATCGTCTATATAGTGGTCGCTGCGGGTCACAGGAAAGAACTGTTCGTCACCCTGGTTGATGCGCTCGAACGGCTGAAAGAGGAAGTCCCCATCTGGAAAAAAGAGCTAACGCTTGAGGGCGATTTTTGGGTGCATGATAAAAGCGACGATAAGTGAACACAGTGTTCCACAGCAGGCCTCACCGGGTTACTGCTGTGCACTTACCTGTTCTTCAGTCCCATCTGCCTGTCGATCTCTTCTGCGATCTCCTCAAGCTCGTTGAATATCCTGTCTGAATCCTTTCTCATTTCCCTGACTGCAGCTTTCAGGCTGCCACCCCTGAGGTAGAGTGCACGCCTGTCCCGGTATAGCAGTCCCGTATTAATAAGGTTCCTTACGTGATGATTGACTCTGGAAGGTGTGACCTCAAGATCCTCGGCTATCTTATCAGAGGACACACGCTCTTCTTTCATAGCAAGCTGCTTTAAGAGATCCGCCACTATCTGAGTGGCTAGGTTCTCAGTATCCCTGCCTGAGGATAAACCGAAACTGTTACATAACCAGCTTATATCATGCTCTAGTTTTTTCTCCCTTGGTTTCTCAAGATTGATGAGTATGATCTGTTGTGGCATGAATTTTACTATCTACCAGGAGAGATATATACTTTCCTGTATTCAATCGAATTGATTTCTATAAAAAATCAATAAACTCAATTTTAACGAAAAGGTATATATAGAAGTTTTGTTATATAGTTCAATTGTAAGCCGGGTATTGCCGGGATAACTTTGGAGGATAATCTACTATGATGATCAGACCAATAGGAGAACGAGTGTTGATCAAAGCGATCAAGAAAGCGGAAGTCACTGAAAGCGGCATATATATCCCTGATTCAGCCCAGGAAGAGAGAAAGGAGGGCATAGTGGTCGGGGTAGGGACTTTCGAGGACGGCAAGGCGCTCCCGCTCAAGGTGGGTGACCATGTTATCTACGGCGGGTATAAGAGCGACGAGATCGACTTCAACGGTGAGACACATATGTTCATCGATTTCAAGGACGTATTAGCAGTTGTTGAGAAGTGAAACTGCAAAATAATTGCTACTTTAACGCAGAGGTAATCATATGGCTAAACAGATCATGTTTGACGAGGATGCGCGCAAAGCGCTCTTAAGCGGTGTGGACAAGGTTGCAAATACCGTAAAGATCACCCTTGGCCCCAAGGGAAGGAACGTTGTGCTTGACAAGGCAGGAAGCCCTGTGGTCACCAACGACGGTGTGACCATTGCCAAGGAGATCGAGCTTATAGACAAGTTCGAGAATATGGGTGCCAAGCTCATCAAGGAAGTGGCCTCCAGGACACAGGATACCACCGGTGACGGAACCACCACGGCTACCTTGCTTGCACAGGCAATGATAACCGAAGGCTTAAGGAACATCACTTCAGGTGCCAACCCCATAGAGGTCAAGAGAGGTATTGAAAAGGCCACCGAGATGGTTGTGGGCCATCTGAAGGAGAGGAGCCAGGAGGTCAAGGACAAGAGCAAGATCCTGCAGGTTGCCACCATCTCTGCCAACAATGACGAGCAGATAGGTGCGCTCATTGCCGATGCAATGGACAAGGTGGGCTACAACGGTGTCATTACAGTCGAGAACTCAAAGACCATGGAAACCTCCCTTGAAGTAGTGGAGGGTATGCAGTTCGACCGTGGATTTGTCTCCCCTTACATGGCAACCGACCATGAGAAGATGACATGTGAATTCGAGGATCCGTACATCCTTGTGACCGACCGCAAGATCACCACCATGAACCAGATCATCCCCGTGCTCGAGAAGGTCGCAAAGGAAGGCAAGCCTCTTGTGATGATCGCCCAAGACGTGGAAGGCGATGCACAGGCTGCACTGATCCTGAACATCGTCCGCGGCTCCCTCCGGGTATGCGCTGTGAAGGCACCTGGCTTTGGAGACGAGCAAAAGGAGATGCTTGAGGACATTGCCGTGCTCACGGGCGGCGTGCTCATCAGCGAGGACAAGGGCATGAAGCTAGAGGACTTCTCTGAACACATGCTCGGGCACGCCCGCAAGGTCAATATCGACAAGAACAAGACCACTATCGTTGAAGGCAAGGGGGACAGGAAGGCCATCGAGAAGAGAATGGCACTCATCGAGTCCCAAGCCAAGGTCACGGACGCGGAGTTCAGGAAGAAGGAGCTCAAGAAGCGCCTTGCCAAGCTTGGAGGCGGTGTGGCTGTCATCAAGGTGGGCGCAGCGACCGAGACCGAGGTCAAGGAAAAGAAGATGAGGATCGACGATGCGCTGAATGCCACAAAGGCAGCAGTGGAAGAAGGTGTCGTCGCTGGAGGCGGTGTGACACTCTTCCATGCAGTCAGCGCTCTTGACAGCATGGATCTTGAAGGCGACCGCAAGATCGGACTGAACATTGTCAGACGTGCACTGGAGGAGCCGGTCAGGCAGATAGCTGTCAACGCAGGCCGCGAGGGTGCCGAGATCGTGGCCAGGATAAGAGCAGAATCCAGCGCCCTGTTCGGATACAATGCCAAAACCGACACCTTCGAGGACCTCTTCGAGGCAGGCGTTATCGACCCAACCAAGGTCGTAAGGAGTGGGCTGCAGAACGCTGCATCCATTGCAGGCCTGGTACTTACCACCGAGGCCCTTGTAGCGGACTACGATGATGAGAAGGACAAACAGACTGCAGCGATCATAATCTGATCGCTCCTTCTTATCTTCAGGAGCAGGAGGTGTTGTGGGAAAAGGAAGGGCATAGAAGCAGGACAAATACATGCAAGGTCATAAACGACCTGTTGTACCGCCAAGAATAGATGAACAAAATATCCAGACGTCCATTAAGACAATATGGGGTGATTATATGAGATTCGGACTGACAAGATGGAATCCTGCAAGGGTTGCAAGATGGGATCCGATCGATGAAATGAGGGAGATGCAGACTCAGATAAACGATATGATCAAGGAGATGAGCCTTGGGGAAAAATGGTCGGAAAGTGGGACCCTGGCACCGCTTACGGATGTGAAGGATGAGGGTAACAACATCACAGTGACTACTGACCTACCAGGCGTGGATAAGAATGATGTTGACATTGACGTCAGGGACAATGTGTTAAGTATCACTGCAAAGTGCGGCAGGGAGTCCGAGAGCACTGATGAAGGCTACACCCGCAGGGAAAGGACCTACAGTATGTTCTCAAGAACACTGACACTTCCTGCGGCAGTCACTTCCGAAGGTGCGAAAGCAAAGCTTGAGGACGGTGTCCTCACAGTGACACTTCCAAAACAGCAGCTTGAGGAAAAGCAGCGGATAATGATCGAATAAGCTGGCACTAAAAAGGGAAGATTGCCAGGGATATGGTATCGGCTCCGAGGTTCAGGACGGTTCCCGGTGTAATGGTTCCGGGAATCGCCTGAACTGCTGCTGTTAACAGGTCATGCCTGCGCCCAGACAGTGGGGGATACAAAGAGTGGGATTGCGGAGAGTCACATTTCATATACCTTGGGCCCTCTGTAGGTCTGTCTTTAAAAATAGCAATATTGGACAATCGAGGCCTCTCCGAACTGGCCTTATCTATTAGATCACGATTTATATTCAGAGGATAAAATGCAATTCACAGATCTCAATCTTATAGACCCACTGCAGAGGGCCCTTAAAAAAGAAGGCTACATAGATCCGACACCTATACAGGTGCAGTCCATACCGCATCTTCTCAGGGGCAAGGATCTCATAGGCATCGCCCAGACCGGTACCGGGAAGACTGCCGCTTTTGTGCTGCCAATACTTCAGAGGATGCATGAGAAGCACAAGCATGTAACTCCGGGTTCCCCCAGGGTGCTTGTACTTGCACCAACAAGGGAGCTCGCGGCGCAGATAGGCGACAGCTTCGCAGCCTATGGCCATTTCCTTCACTACAGGCATACTGTGGTGTTTGGCGGTGTGAGCCAGGTGCCCCAGTTCAAGAGCATCACAAAAGGCGTGGATATACTGGTAGCTACACCAGGAAGGCTGCTGGACCTCATGGACCAGGATGTCGTGAAGCTGAGCGGCGTCGAGTTCTTCGTGCTGGATGAGGCTGACAGGATGCTTGATATGGGGTTCATCAAGGACGTCAACCGGATAGTCTCGATGCTGCCGCACAAGCGCCAGTCACTCTTCTTCTCGGCAACCATGTCCCCTCAGATAGGAGAGCTTGCCAGGAGGCTGCTCAAGGACCCGGTGCAAGTGGAAGTGACTCCCCAGGCGACCACTGTTGAGCGCATAGAACAGCGCGTCTTTTTCGTGGACAACGAGAACAAGGACGCACTCCTGGTGAGCCTCCTTCGGCAGGATTATCTGACGTGTGTGCTTGTGTTCACCCGCACGAAGCACAGGGCTAACAAGATTGCCCAGATGCTGAATAAGAACAATGTGGGCGCTGATGCCATACATGGTAACAAGTCCCAGGCCCACCGTACAAGAGTGATGGACAGTTTCCGTTCAGGCGAACTGCAGGTGCTTGTAGCGACGGACATAGCAGCCAGGGGGATAGACATCGAGAACATATCCCATGTAATAAACTACGACCTGCCCAATGAACCCGAGAGTTATGTACACCGCATCGGGCGCACTGCAAGGGCAGGAGCGGACGGGACGGCATATTCCTTCTGTGCAGCGGATGAACGCAACTTCCTTCGCAGTATCGAGAAGCTCACAAGGATGGAGATCGAGGTGATGAGGCACCGCTATCATTCACAGCGGGCACAGGATGCAGTGGGTGACGAAGCAAAGCCGGCTCCGAGGAAACCGCGTCCTCCAAGGAGACCGGGGCACGGCACTCACAAACGTCAATAGATATCCAGGAACGTATTCCAGGGATGATCGACCCGGTTCCTGTTTCCAGGAGCTGGAAATGGGGTAAGGACAGTAGAACAGGATGATAGATCTGAATGCACCGGCAATGCTGGTGCACGCAGATTAAATTATTAAGGGAGAAAACTGTAATTATAAGTGGGAGAAAGGATCATGGATCTTAATCGTTTCACACAGAAGGCCCAGGAGGCTGTTCAGGATTCGACGACCATTGCTGCAAGATACAGGAACCAGCAGATCGACTGTGAACATATCCTGCTTGCAATGCTCGAGCAGTCGGGAGGGCTTGTGCCTACCCTGCTCAAGAACATGGATGTGAATCCTGAGCGGGTTACGCAGAAGGTCGAATCGCATCTGGAGGGGCTGCCCCAGGTATCCGGTCCGGGGGGAGAGCAGGTATATATGACGCAGACCCTGCGCCGTGTGCTTGACACTGCCTCGCGGGAAGCGGGGAAGATGAAGGACGAGTATGTGAGCGTCGAACATCTTCTGCTTGCCATAGTCGGGGAGAGCAGCTGTGCAGGCAGCAGGATACTTGCATCAGAAGGAGTGACAAGGGACAGGCTACTGAAGGCTGTCAAGGATATAAGGGGGAACAGGAGGGTGACATCAGAGAATCCCGAGGGAACCATGGAGCCTCTCAAGAAGTATGGTATCGACTTCACCGAGCTTGCATCACAGGGAAAGCTTGATCCCGTTATAGGTAGGGACCAGGAGATCAGGCATTCCATCGAGATCCTGTCCCGGCGCAGGAAGAACAATCCGGTGCTCATCGGTGAGGCGGGTGTGGGCAAGACCGCCATAGTGGAAGGGCTGGCCCAGCGTGTAGCGAAGCGGGACGTTCCGGAAGCCATGAAGGACAAGAGGATCATTGCCCTTGACATGGGTGCACTTGTGGCCGGTGCCAAGTTCAGGGGCGAGTTCGAGGAAAGGCTCAAGGCCGTGCTCAAGGAAGTGGCCGAGTCGGAAGGCCAGATCATCCTCTTCATCGATGAGATACACACCATAGTGGGTGCTGGTGCCACGGAAGGTGCAATGGATGCAGGCAACCTGCTCAAGCCCATGCTTGCCCGCGGTGAGCTGCACTGCATAGGTGCGACCACACTGGACGAGTACCGCAAGTACATCGAGAAGGATGCCGCCCTGGAGCGCCGCTTCCTCCCGGTCATTGTGGAAGAGCCCACAGTGGAGGATACCATATCCATATTGCGTGGCCTCAAGGAGAAGTACGAGGTGCATCACGGGGTGCGCCTGAAGGACTCGGCACTTGTGGCTGCCGCCGTGATGAGCAATCGCTATATCGCCGACAGGTTCCTGCCTGACAAGGCCATAGACCTTGTGGACGAGGCCGCGGCCAAGAAGAGAACAGCCATCGACAGCAAGCCTGCAGAGCTTGATGAGGCTGACCGCAAGATAATGCAGCTTGAGATCGAACGCGAGGCCCTGAAAAAGGAAAAGGATGAGGCTTCCAGAGAGAGGCTCGAGGCCCTGGAGAAGGAGCTTGCGGACAGGAGGGCCGAGTCCGATGCCATGAGAGCCAGATGGGACATGGAGAAGAAGGCCATTGCAAAGCTGAATGCCCTGAAGCAGCAGATAGAGGATACCAAGGTGCAGCTTGAACTTGCGGAGAATGACAGCAACCTGGAACTTGCATCAAGGCTGAAGTACGGCACTCTCATACCCCTCCAGAAGGAGTACACGCAGGAAGAGGCACGTCTTAAGGAGATGCAGGGTGACATGCTCCTGAGCGAGGAGGTAGGTGAGGAGGATATAGCAGAGGTAGTGAGCCAGTGGACCCACATCCCGGTCACCCGTCTCATGGAAGGCCAGCGTGAGAAACTCATGCACTTTGAAGAGAACCTGCACAACCGTATCATCGGCCAGGGGGAGGCTGTCAAGGCCGTGGCTGATGCGGTCATCCGGAACTATGCCGGTATCAAGGACCCGAGAAGGCCTATCGGAAGCTTCATCTTCCTGGGTCCTACGGGTGTGGGTAAGACCGAGCTTGTGAAGGCGCTGGCTGCAGAGCTCTTCGATGACGAGAACAACATGATTCGCATTGACATGTCGGAATACATGGAGAAGCACACTGTTGCGCGCCTTATCGGTGCACCTCCGGGCTACATAGGACACGAGGAAGGTGGCCAGCTCACCGAGGCTGTACGCAGGCACCCGTATTCCGTGGTGCTGTTCGATGAGATCGAGAAGGCCCATCCGGACGTGTTCAACGTCATGCTCCAGATACTGGACGATGGCAGGCTCACGGATTCAAAGGGGCGCACCGTGGATTTCAAGAACACTCTGATCACCATGACCTCCAACATCTTCGGTGGCGACCTGACGCAGCTGCTCAGTGCCAATGACGGTTCCCGGCCAGAGCAGGGCATCCCCGAATCAGGTGGCAAGAAAGAACTCGATTACGCTGAGCTGCAGATCAGGGCCATGCAGGAGCTTGGCAAGTACTTCAGGCCGGAGTTCCTCAACCGTATCGATGAAGTGGTCATCTTCCATGCACTCAAGCCGGAAGAGCTGGCCCAGATAGTGGAGATAAAGGTCGCGGACCTTCAGGAAAGGCTCAAGGAAAGGCGCATCACCCTCAATATCACGGATGATGCAAAGCTCTACCTCGGCAGGGTGGGCTACAGCGAGACCTTTGGTGCAAGGCCTCTTAAGCGCGTTATCCAGAACGAGGTAGAGACAAGGATAGCCAAGCTCATAATCGCGGGTAAGGTGCCGGAGGGCTCCACAGTGACAGTGGGATCCGATGGCAAGGAGATCCTGGTGAGTGTCATGGAAGCTGCTGGATGAGATCGCCTGAGGCATAGCGCATCAGAGTAAAAGGATGGAGGAAGGAAACCCCATCCTGTTCTTAGTTTTGAAGGACACTGTCCTTTACATTCCAAGTGCCATCCTGATAAGGACCATGAGCCCTACAAAAAGGTTGAGGACCACAAGACCTCCCACTACCATGGCGCATATTTTTACCAGGTTTGTATTCAGCTTTGAACCGGTATCCAGCAGTGAAAGCGTTCTCTGAACAGACTCCATTGTCTCGTTTGCCTTTGATATTGCCTCTTTGGATTCTGTCAGGTTAGCATTCAGGTTGTCAAGCAGCATATCTATGCGCGGCTGCTCTTCTGTCCTGACACGCTTCAGGACCCCGTGCAGCTCCTCCAATGTCCCAGGAATGACTCCGGGCACTTCGACCCACTTGTTAGCCAGTTTCTCATACTGCTTGTCAAGCTTCAGGGACTGCCTTGCATAGAATGCCTTCTGGGCCTTCATAAGATCATAGTTGCGCTGATACCCATCGAACTTGGTACTGAGGGATGCAGATATCCTGGCGCCGTATGGCTGCATGGAGGACATATGGGAAGCAGATGCCTTCAGTTCCGATACAGCAGCTGTAGAGCCAGAAAGGGCTCTCATGCTGACGGTTGTGTTCTCTGCCGGGATCTTGCCTGCTTCTCCAGTAGCGCTCACAATACTGGCATTAGTTGCGCTCTTTCCTGATTGCAGGATGACACCAGGCTCCACCGCCATACTTTTTCCTATGATGGTGCCTGTGTTCACTGCTGTATCCTTGACTGCACCGATGCCCACAGCTTCATCCTTGATATCTATCACAGAGCTTGTATCATCCTTAATGTTGATGACACTGGTCACATCTTCCTTGATGTTCCCCGCATTGATCAGATCGTCCTTTATATTTCCCTGATTGATGGTGCTGTCTATAATAGTGCCTGTATTGACCTGTTCATCAACAATGTTCCCGATACTTGTCAGACTGTCCAGGATGTCTGATGCATATACATTCTCGTGGGGGACCCTGATAGAGTCTACCCCTATCTGGAACACATTCTCAGGGTAGACCCGTATCACTTCCGACATTTTGGATGTAAGGATATCCTTCCTTGTCAGGAGCTTATTATAGTACTGCTTATCGACCCTGATAGTATCAAGCTTATTTTTGAGGGATTCGTCCTGTTCGCTTACAGGAATCTCTATCTTAGTGCTTGTCACAAAGAGCTTCTTTATCTCTTGAAGTATCTCTTCACTGACATCCAGGTTGTCATCCAGGGAAGCCAGTATATCCTCGATCATGGGCTGTTCTATGGTATTGAAACGCTCGAGGGATTCCTTTGCATTGTATATGCCCATAGTCAGCACTCCCGGCTCCTGGTAAAATATGTCCTGGATCTCCTTATTGACTGCCGCAAGCCTGGCAAGCAGCTGGAATTTCTTGATTACCTCGTCAGGGTTGGTTATAAGGTCCCAGAAATTGAAGCTGAAACTTGAAGGATTGGTGACTCCAAGTGCCTTAAGTTCGTTCTCTACCTTTGTCTTCTCCTGCCTGAGGGAGTTGAGCCTTGCTTTTTCCTCATCCCACAGGTCTGCCTCGCTTCTTGGTGTCAGTCTGTTGATAGTAAGGAGCTCCTCGGCCTCCTTCAGTGTAGATACTAGCTGATCTCCCACAGCCTCTATGGTCGATCCTATGACCGCCACAGCCAGTCCTGCCTCTTCTGCAGCGTTGCCTGCAGATTCCGCTGCATTACCTGCCTGATAGACAGCTTTTCCGATCGTGTATAATCCGCCTGTCGCAATGCCTGCGACAACATCTAACCATCCCATGTTTTTTCCTCCTTGGGTTTCTCATGCTGTTTGTTATAATGCTCTGTTTAATTTATTTACTTTTTAAAATATAAAGATGTCTATTTCTAATAGATACTCATGTTGTTATTCGAATGTTAACGGAGTGAAGTATATGCATTCTTATTTTGAGAGAAAGCCTTTTATAGATATATGATGCAGTTGTGTACAATCTTCACACATCCCATATTCCGAATACCTGATAACGGAGAGCAATCAA
>JASKKT010000065.1 GCA_030154025.1 Methanolobus sp. | reverse complement strand
CACCATCTTGGGGAAACCTGTTGTGCCTGATGAGAAATAGTTCAACAGTATGTCATCATTGGTGGTGGCTTCCTCGCCCGTGGGGCGTGCAAAGTCCGCGGAGGCCTCTTCCAGTTCCTTTTCGAAGGAGACCCAGCCTTCCCTCGTAAGGCCAATGGCTATCCTGGTGCTGAGGATGTCGCCGACCTCCTTGCAGGCGTCGTCAACGCGGTCCAGTATCCCGGTGTCAGGGGCGGCAACGACCATCCTGATATTCGCGCGCTCTGTCCTGTAGACAATATCCTTCTTTGTCAGCATATGGGTTGCAGGGACGGCAATGGCACCTATCCTGTGCAGCGCCAGCAGGAAGAACCAGAACTCATACCTGCTTTTGAGCATGAGCATTACACTGTCACCTTTGCGGATGCCATACTTCTTCAGAATATTGGCCGTTCTGTTGCTGTAGTGAGCGAGATCACTGAAAGAGAATATCTTTTCATCGCCGTTGTCATCGCACCAGATAAGAGCCTTCTTGTCAGGATGCTCCCTCGCGTAGACATCAACGACGTCGTATGCAAAGTTGAAGTTATCAGGGATGACGATCCTGAAATTCTCCTTAAAATCCTCATATGAACCGAACTCGCTGCGCGAGACGTACTTTTCCAATAGTGAAGACATGATACCTCCGTTTTATAGAATAATTGCAAGGAACTTTGCGGGCTTTCCTCCTACAGCCTGCATCCCGTGTGCGTAATCCGAATCAAAGAATATGGAGTCTCCCTCTTCAAGGATTATCTCATTGTTGTGGATAATTACCTTAAGGGTTCCTTCAAGAACAAAATCGAACTCCTGTCCCGGGTGGGAGTTCATTGAAACCTCTGTGCCCTCTGGCTTAGGATCGACCTTGACAACAAGCGGTTCTGCCTTCTTGTGTACAAAATTTGAAGCCAGGCTCTGGTATTTGTAATCCTTGCGTCTCTGGATACTGACACCTTTATCTTTCCGGGTGACCGTGAATACATGCATCTTGGGGTCTTCCCCGGTAAGAAGTACGGTCATATCCACATTAAGATGCTGTGCGATCTCGAAAAGGATGCTTGCCGGAAAATCCTCCTCGGCATTTTCGTACTTTCTGTAGATCGCAGCAGATATTCCAAGACGTGCAGCCATCTCATCTGCCGAAATGCCGCAAATCTCACGGAGCTCCCTGACACGGGATGCAATTTCCTTTATTTTTTCCTGCATGTTACATCACTTCGAGAATTTGAGAAATGAGAGCCGGCCGCATCAGCAGTGAGCATTCCCTTTACGCCACTTGTGCAGCTGACGGCGGGACATGAAGTGAACTCTGCAGATGCGCTATCCTTTGATAACGGTTTCCTTAAGATTTCCTATTATTTTAATATATTCATTTGTTGGCGGAAGTGAAGCCGTGACTGTTCCCCGGACCATGTAAGGTTTGTTTATTGATAAAAATATATATACATGTAGAAGAATTCCGATATGGTGAACATCCGGAAGTAATCATCACTGCTTTATATATTGATTAACTATCCGTATTCACTACAATAATCAAAGACCCGTATACAAAAGATCCGTATGCATCCCTTTATCGAGCGCCTGGAGAAAATGGAACATGAATACCGACGGCAGATACTTCATGCCGCGTTCGGTATGCTTGTATTTGCCTTTCCCTTCCTTGATGTGTCAACGCTCTTACTACTGAGTTTCCTGATAATCATTGTCCTGGCATACTTTCCCGAATACCCCGTTATTGCAAAGTTCCTTTACCGTAAGCCTGAGCCTGGGTCCAGGGAAGAACTCACAGATATGAACGACGGTGTAAGAAGTGCAAGGAACCTGGCCTTTTCAGTATTCACCATGCTCCTGATAAGCCAGATGCTGCAGTTCACTCCGCTTGATTTCCCTCTCTATGTAATAGGCGGTGCAATTGCCATCTCGACCTTCGGAAGCAGTGCAGCCACATTCATCCGCCACCGGACCAGGCTGCATCTTAACGGCGCTGCACGGCGCATCAATGGCAGCGAGGACCAGTACCTTCTTCCTTCCAGCATAGTAATGCTCGGGATCGGCATCGTATCCGCTTTTGTGGCAGGCTTCTGGATCGCAGGATGGGGAACCTTAGGCGTCAGCAGGGAAATGGTGAATATGATATTCTTCCTGGCTGTGATAGGCTCCATTACAGGTGCCCTTTTTGAATCCATACCCTCGAAGGTGGACGACAATATCTCTGTCCCCCTGGGTGCCGGTATGGCCATGTGGCTGTTCCATGCTTTCGGCTATTCGGTCCCGCCCTCGGAAATGTTCATGGCACTCATGTTCTCTCTTGTGCTTGGATATCTCGCCTACAGGGCAAGGATAGCAGACCTTTCGGCACTCTTCAGCGCTTCTTTGCTTGGTGTGCTTATCATTGTATTCAGCGATATATTCTGGTTCATCCTTCTCCTTACCTTCTTCATCCTTGGCGGTGCTTTTACCAAGTACAAGTACACGTACAAGGAATCCATAGGCATTGCCCAGTCGAAGGACGGGGTTCGCAGCTATGAGAATGTGTTCAGTAACAGTATGGCAGCCCTTGTGCTGGCGATCCTCTACGGCATCTATCCGCAGTATTCGGAGCTCATAATCTTCGCATACCTGGGAACAGTTGCAACTGCTACCGGTGATACCCTGGCCAGCGAGATCGGCACGACCGCACGCTCCCAGCCTATAATGATCACCACTCTCAAGCCCGTCAGGGCAGGAGTGGACGGAGCCGTTTCAGTGCTTGGCGAAGTGGCAGCCCTCCTGGGGGCAATGGTGATCGGTGTCCTGCCTGTGCTCTTTGGCAGGGTGGACGGCGCCCTCACGGTAATATTCATCACAACTGCAGGCGGTTTCCTGGGAACCAACGTGGACAGCCTGCTGGGTGCGACCCTCCAGCACAGGGGTATGCTCTCCAATAGCGGGGTCAATCTGGTTGCAACTTTTGCCGGTGCATTCATCTCTGGCATTCTTTACCTGCTACTGGTCTGAGAAATCGTAATGATAAGGGCCGGTGCGGATGCAACCGACCCTCGCTTCAGAAAAGTTATAACATATCGCAACAATCATCCTGTATGAAAAAGAAGGTCGAGGTCAGAGGCATTGCCCGCGATACCCTTGCTTTTATACTTGAGGCAAGCAAGTCAAGCTATCCCGAAGAGTTTGCGGGGCTGCTGGAGGCAAAGGACGGTGTCATTACGGATGTGCTTCTTCTACCGGGAACGGAGTCCAGTGAGACCAGTGCTGTCCTGAAGCTCTTCATGATGCCAAACATCTCGGCAGTAGGCTCCGTGCATAGCCATCCCAGCTCTGTGGTGCGACCTTCACAGGCAGATCTTCACATGTTCAGTAAGACCGGCACCCATCACATCATAGTGGGGCACCCATATGGCCGGAACGACTGGAAATGCTATGACGGCAGCGGGCAGCCTGTAAGGCTTGAGGTGCTGGATATTGAACTGGGTGATGAGTTCGATGCCGATGAACTGCTATAAAGGCACTGGCCTTTCCATGTTTCCTGAGAGTCACTCTTTTTTCCAATCCCTGTAGAGGTAAAATTTGAAAAAGAGTATATCCCATTAATGCAGACTTAAAATGGGGTTTTGTTTACATGGGGAAAGTAAAGGATATTGTTACAAGGACTGTACATAAATGGAGTAGTGATGACGGCATCACCGACAGCGCAGCGCTCTCATTCATTGTTCTGATGAGTCTGCCTGCACTGCTACTGTTCTTGCTATCGGTGAGCAGCTTATTTCTAAGGGAGGAAGCCATCCAGCAATCTATCATGGAATATATCTCCGGCGTGGTCACTGAAGCGACAGTCAGTGCACTGCAGACACTTTTCCAGCAGATACCGGAGACCAATACTATCACCCTGGGTCTGCTGGTGAGTTTCGGCTTATTCCTCTGGACATCAGGTAATCTTTTCCTGCAGCTTCAAAAGACGATCAATCGCATGTGGGATGTATCCTATAAGAACAGCACATGGTATGAGGAACTTATCAAGAAGAGGATATCCGCCTTTATCGCAGTCTTCATATTCGTACTGCTTATAGTGCTTACTACGGTGTTTGAGGTTATATTCTTCAGTGTGTCACAGCAACTGGACCAGTTTCTCCCGATACCTGCCTGGGCTATACAATATACAAGTTCGGCAGCCAGTTTCCTGATACTTGTGCTTTTCTTCATTTATCTCTACAGAGTGCTTCCGGAAACGAAGATGGATTATAAATACGTCATTGCAGGCTCATTCCTGACAGTGGCCTTTATCACAATAGGGAAATATGCTTTTAGTCTCTACCTGAGGTACACAGACCCTACAGGCATGTATGGCAGCGTCGGTTCCGTACTTGCCATCTTTCTATGGATATATATCTCTGCCATCATTGTGACAGTGATGGTCGAATTTACAAAAGTGTATGAGGACTACGAGACGACCCAGCGGAGAGAGCAGATGAGAAGATTTGCCAACGATTAAACTTAAGGTGTGGCAGTCCGTAATATAAAGTAAGGCCAAGAGGCCGGGGGGTTTAAATGACAGAAGAGATCAAACAGAAGATCGCTGATTATCTTTCCAGCCACCAGTGGCTGAACCTGGGGACAGCTGACAGGAGAGGCAGACCGATGGTACATACCACGGCCTTTGCTTCTGACGGGGCGACAGTCTATTTTGTGACCGATAAGAACACCCATAAAGTGGCGGACATGATGGATAATCCCAAAGTGGCCTATACCGTGGATGAGGACAATGTTCAGGTAGCACGGATAACCGGGATCCAGATGCAGGGGAAGGCATCCCTTGTCACGGACAGGGAGGAGACCAGCAGGGCTTTCAGGATGATGGCCGAGAAGTATCCTTTTATGGCTGATATGCCCTCCAACCCGGATAATGTCTTTTTTAAGGTCGAGCCCGAGGAAGCGTATTACCTGGACTATTCCAGGGGCTTCAATCACAGGGATTTCGTGACCTATTGAATGATATCAGATCAGTATCCACTCGCTCTGCGGGTGGCCTGATTTTTTAATCACTCCTTTTTAAGTACAACCTCAATCACATACTTTTCCGCCTTGCTCCCTTTGCGGATAACTGAACGATTGCCGTTTGTCTCTATGATGGCGGCCTCCACATCGTCAACGCTTGATTGCCCGGTGCTGCGTATGGCCTGTTCTATCTCCTCTTTCACTATCCTCATCTTTCTCATGTCCCTTGTCAGGTACTCTCCCCTGTAGTATAGCAATCTGGGCTCGTTCTTGACCGCTTTCTTTATGCTGTCGGACCGTGATGTCATCCAGGTGACAACAAACTGCAGGCCTACAAGCATTACAAAGGCGACGATGCCGTCTATGAGCGCAACATTGCCCGCAAGAAGAAGTGAAGCAAAAGTAGACCCGATTGTCACTGTAATGATAAAGTCGAATGCGTTCAATGTTGAGAGCGTCCGCTGACCTGTGGTTCTAAGGATGAGCACAAGTGCAATATAAGCGCAAAAAGCAAAAATGACGATTCTCAGTATGTTCTCTCAACTGCTGAAATATATTCCAATAACAGCTTGCCCCATCAAAGCTCCTGCTTTTGTACCACGCCCCGGAAGAGTACAGTAACCCCTTACTGCTGCCCTCTTCATGTATTTTTCTGATCAGGTACAGATTATAGCTGATAGTATATATTCCTCTGTCACAGGAGGAACCAAAAGAACAAATGGGTGGCAGGCCATTTGTTCTTTTGTTGGAAAATCTCCCACTTATTAAACCCTTTTTTGTGGTACTTGGTTAATCTTTAGTTATCCCGGCGGCCCCGCAGTAGTGGACGGGAACATGACCAGCAGATGAATATCATGCCGCAAAGCCAGTTCATCTATGCCCGGTATTATATTCTATCATGTTTGATCATGATAGTAAAGGCGTATAAGGTATTTAAGCCTTTCCGAATCTATCATTATTAATCATTTGTATTATTTTATAAACTCGGATTATGAGTTATCCTGTACACCTGCAGAGAAACTTATAAGTCTGTAGCTTCTAAAAGGAATCTCAGATAATATATGGAAAAGATGTATGCGTATTTCGAACAGGAAAACTTTGCCACACACTCAGGAATGCATTTGACCGAAGTCTCTCCCGGCTATGCAAAGGCAGAGATGAAGATCGAGAAAAGGCACCTCAACGTGCTTGGCACCGTGCACGGCGGAGCAATATTCACGCTTGCCGATATGACCTTTGCAGCCGCTTCCAATTCTCATGGCAATGTTGCAGTTGCTATAAATGCAGATATCTCTTTTGTCATGGCTGTCGGTGGAGGTTATCTCTATGCAGAGGCAAAGGAGACTTCGATAAACCCTAAAATATCAACATACACCGTGGATGTAAGGAACGAAAAAGGAGATACCATCGCAATCTTCACCGGGATGGCCTACCGAAAGAAGGATGCTCTCAGGTTTCCTGAATAGGCCCGGCCCTGACAGCCGGGATACTTCTTACTATCTCAGACAAGCTCCCTGGGCTGCTTGTCCTCAGGCAGTGCAGGAAGGGGCATGGTATTGATAAGAATGGGTGATTCCACCTCTTTTGCCCTTTCAAGAAGCAGTTCCTTTCCTTTCTGGGTAATGGCAAACAGGGGCACTGCCGTACCCACTTGGGCAAGAGGTTTGACAATCTCCCTGATATGCTTTGAAGCGCAGGTGGTTACAATATCGAGATACTTCGCAAGCTCAGTGGCGAACTCCTTGTCGATGCCCGTGACATGGGCACCTATGATAGTAAGTTCAAGGCCCATTTCCTGCTCCAGCTGACGCAGTTCTTTAGCAGTCTCCGGGAACACTACGGTAACGGCTATGTTCCTGTAGCCCAGCTCTGCGGCTCTTCTCACTCCGCCTACCGGGTCTATCCTGGCTCCGGACGGGTCAAGGACGATACCTCCCCTGTCAGCAATACCATTGATGGTAGCCTCAATTGGCTCGGTCTCAACAAGGCCCGATATCCGGGCACCCATGCCCTGTACAAGGGAAGGGTTGTTCGTTATCACAGTGCCTGCCCCATCACAGACCGTGACCGTGGTGTCGAGCAGTCCTCTGTTGAGCCCTGTCATCATGACCTCGGAGGCGCCGAATCCAACAAATACATCCATCTCAAGCTTTCTTTTGTCAGTGAAAAGGCCGAAGTCCCGGATGCGGAATTCCATGTTCTTTCTGACCTCTTCTTTTGTGATCGCTTTGATACCTCTTGCTTTTTCGAAAATGGGGCACCATCCTATCTGAGGCTCGCCTACCTCGACAACCTTTCCATCCTTTACAACGACCCGGGCCTTTCCCAATATTTCCATCACATGAGGCATTTTATCCACCAGTTCCTTCAATATAAGCAACAATAATCTTAAAGCGCGTTCCTTCTGTCGATGACCTTCTTTGATTTTCCTTCACAACGCGGTATGGTACCTTTTTCAACAAGCTCCACGGCGGTCCTGATGTTAAGCACGCTCTTGAGCTCGTTCTCCACATGTCTCTTTACGGCTGCCAGGTCCTTGAGCTCACCTGTGAATGCACCTTCCTCAAGCTCGACCCTTACCGTAAGCTCGTCCAGCATCTTCTGGTTCCTGTCCAGGATGACCTGGAAGTGTTCAGTGACCTCGGGTACCTTGGCAATGATGTTCTCTATCTGTGAGGGGAAGACGTTGATACCCCTTACAATGAGCATATCGTCGGCCCTTCCCAGCAGCCTGGATATGCGGGTAGTGGTGCGTCCGCAGGAGCATTCGCTCTCAAGCAGCCTTGTAATATCCCCTGTCCTGTATCTGATGATCGGCAGGGCCTCCTTGGTAAGGGATGTGAGGACAAGTTCCCCTTTTTCTCCCTCGGCTACCTGTTCGCCTTCCTCATCGAGGACCTCCACGAGGAAATGATCACACCACAGGTGCAGACCATCCTGCTCCTGGCATTCAAAGGCTACCCCGGGACCCATGAGCTCGGAAAGGCCGTAGGAGTCATAGGCTTTGATGTTCAGGCTGCTCTCCAGTTGCTTGCGGGTATTGGAGGACCATGGTTCAGCTCCGAAACAGCCAACACGCAGGGACAGCTGGTCCACAAGGTCCATCTCGCGTGCTGTCTCCGCCAGGTAGAGTGCATAGGAAGGAGTGCAGTGCAATGCAGTAACACCAAAATCTATCATCATTTCAAGCTGCCGGGCCGTATTGCCTGTACCGCTGGGTACGGCCATTGCGCCTATCTTCTCTATGCCGTAGTGGAAGCCCAGGCCGCCTGTGAACAGTCCGTAATTGACGGCGTTCTGGAACACGTCGTTCTCATCCAGGCCGACCATGGTGAAGTTCCTTGCCATGAGATCTGACCATGTCTCCAGGTCGTTTCTTGTGTACCCGACCACAGTAGCTTTGCCGCTGGTACCTGAGGATGCATGGATGCGGACTATGTCTTTCCTGGGGACGGCAAAAAGGCCGAATGGATAATTATCACGAAGGTCCGTCTTTCTTGTGGTAGGCAGTTTACTGATATCAGCTGCCGATTTGATGTCATCAGGCTTTATACCAAGTTGCCTGAACTTTTCCCTGTAAAATGGCACATTTTCATAAACAGATGCAGCCGTCTTTTTCAAACGTTTTGATTGCAATGCTGCAAGTTCATCCCTTTTCATTGTTTCGTATTTGGGCTGCCAGTATCTCATGAGAACATCTCCGCTTCCTCCTCACATAGAACTCCCTGTTTAAATTATTTGCTATCGGCATCGAGTGCTGTATAATAGGTATAGTTGCCCGACGGGCATCTTTCACATATACTTATACATAATATTATAAATCAAGTCCAAAATAAATCTTTTTATGAGCATACTTGCCGGAACTATGTTCACACATTTTTTTTCATTACCATAATATATAAAAAAGGCTCCATTAAGTCTCTCTCATGCCGGTGAGAGTAAGAGATGAAGCTGCCTTTTAAACAGAAGTGCCTGTTGATCGTGCTGATGGTTTTCTTAGTCGGCATGCCGTTCACAGTGGCTGGTGATAGTGGTGTAACAACGGAGGTCACTTCTGATTATATCGTTATCCCCGATGATGGGATGGTACACGTCACAAAGCAGATCCTGTTCACCAATACTGATACAAATACAAAGTACAAGCGCGGGTACTATTCTACATTTAACCATTACTTGCCTTCGGATGCCACAAACGTGAAGGCGTATGATAATGAGAAGGTATTAGGGGTCCGTAATGGGCAGGGATCTTATCATACCTTCCAGTTCAACAACAGGGTATGGTATGGAGAGAACTATGTGTTCTATATAGAGTACGACCTACCCGTTAACAAAAACACTGCAGTCTTCTATATACTGGAGAACGGGGACAACACGCATGTAAGAGTGGAAATCCCGTCAGGTTTTGATACACACATGGCAAGGAATGATTATGAGCTTGAAGAGAAACAATATGCCAGTGTCTACACTTTCCGGAGAGGCGCGGATTGGAGCAGGTCCTGCCTTGTTAACGCTGTCAGGCACACAGATTACCTTGTCCTCAGCGATGTGGTCCGCCTGCAGGAGCGGAATGTACCGGTGCATATAAGGTATTGGGAAGGTGAAGAAGAATGGGCGCGGGAGATGCTTGATACTGCACTGACGAGCCTGCCAATCCTCGAGGAAACCTGGGGAATGCCATATCCCGCATCCTATGACATCACCATCACACAGGCCAATATTACTGAGGCTGGCGGATATGGCGGATTCAACAAAGGACGGAAAGGTATCTGGATGCTACATACTTCAAGCAGTGAGATACTGATCCACGAACTGGCCCACTACTGGACACGCGCCTGTAATTTCGACCAGTTGTGGATGGATGAGGGATATGCTGACCTGTATACATATATAGTGCTGAATGAGACCGACCCCGCAAGTGCAGCTGATAGAAGGGACCGCTTCCTGCATAAATACGAGGCATTGAAGAATGACTACGATTTCCCTCTCTCCGGATGGGACATACCTGAGAATATAGATGCATCCACAGGGATAAAAGTGGATTTCGGCTATAAGAAGGCGTTCGCACTTAGCTATGAGCTATACGAAGATGTAGGCCTTGAGAACATGAAGAGGAGCAATATCGAATTCGCAGCTTCTTCTGTGGAGGTAGATGAAGAGATGTTCCTGAATATACTAAGTGCTTCCTCCGGCAGCGACCTTCCAGATATAAGGTCATATATTTATTGAATAATTTAATCTTTCTCTTATTATTTTAAGCAAAACCCTAACTTATTTTGCCAATGTTAATATAGTACACATGTGTGCTTTTGATATCAATATTATATAATATTTATAAAAAGCACATATATTAGTACATCGGTTATATTTATCAATCTTAAGGGTGTATTATTCATGGGGAGTTTATGGTGGCAGTGCATATAGTCCAAAATAGTATGGTACAACGGGAGTGCCGGATCATGCAAAACGAATGTGAACAGAAGCATATCAAGTCATTGGAACTGCGTAATTCGATCCTTGGTATGATGGCAGACAGTGACGTGGAAACCGGGCTCGATGAGGGGCCTGATAGGGGGCTCGAACTGATATTTGACAGTATGGAAGATCAGATATTCATCATCGGGACCTCCGGAAGAATCATGTCTGTCAACAGGGCTGCGGTCAGCCATCTCGGGTATAGCGAGGATGAACTGCTTGATATGCAGGCCGGGGATCTGATCGAAGGGAGCAATCCTAAACTACTGTCTATGGCAGAGCAGATGGCAAGGAATGAAAAGACTGTTTTCGAGACTGGCCTGATAAGGAAGAACGGTTCTGAGATGGCCGTGGAAATAAGTGCCAAAGTGATCTCTTATGAAGGCTATGAAGCATTACTCTGCGTTGCACGGGATATCGCAGGCAGGAAAAGGGCAGAGATTGAACTTCGACGCTGTGTTGAGGATCTGAGGGAATCCAATGACCTGAAGGAGCTTTTCACTGATATCATACGTCATGATATCCTTACCCCTGCAGGTATTGTTCTGGGGTTCACTGAAGAGCTGCAGCGATATGAGCACGATGACACCACAGCCTTTGCTCTCAGAAGGATACATGAGAACACCAGGAAGCTCATAGGACTGCTCGATTCGGCAACCAAGCTGAGTAAACTTCAGAAGGTCGATGAGATCGCTTTTGACAGGATGGACATAGTACCGCTCTTTTGCTCGGCCGTGGAGAACTTCAGGTCTGATATAGAAGAGAAGGGCCACAGTATCGAGATGGACACTGCCATAAAGTGTGTTGCCATGGCAAATCCCATTCTTGAGGAAGTCTTTGCAAACCTGCTCTCCAATGCAATAAAATACAGCCCTCAGGGAAGCAGGATAGTTGTGGATTTCCTTGATGCCAATGATGCATGGAAGGTAACAGTCAAGGATTACGGCCACGGTATTCAGGATACTGACAAATCCTACATTTTCAACCGCTTTCAGCGTGCCGACAAGAAAGGTATCAGAGGCACCGGTCTTGGTCTGGCAATAGTAAAAAGGATTATCGAGCTTCACGGCGGCATGTATGGCGTGGAGGACAATCCGGAAGGCAGGGGGAGTGTTTTCTGGGTGGTCGTGGGGAAGGCTTAGGACTTTCAATGTTTCCACAACGGTATTGTTGTGGAAACTAAATGAATTACTATTTTATTTAATGTCGAATCCTATCGCTTCAATGGAGCCACAACAGTTCAGTTGTGGAAGCTTTTACAAGCCCCGGAGATGCATGACAATCGATTTTCCAGATATTCCACTTCTTGTTACAATGGATCTTGCTTTGGAATTCCAGCCAAGCTTTTTATCGTAGATGGGGAAATTACGTTTCAATCCTTGTTATAATGGATCTTGCTTTGGAATGCTGGTTGCAGGTGAGCGCCGGTATCGTGCAGCTGGTTTCAATCCTTGTTATAATGGATCTTGCTTTGGAATCAGATATAAGGAGGTCTTAAAAAATGGATGAACTGTGTTTCAATCCTTGTTATAATGGATCTTGCTTTGGAATTCGCATGTTCTCATATTGCTCCTTCCAGTGCGTTTAGTTTCAATCCTTGTTATAATGGATCTTGCTTTGGAATTTGGAAATACTCTGCAACAGATACGCGGTAGTGGCGGTTTCAATCCTTGTTATAATGGATCTTGCTTTGGAATTGATTCATCCAGATGTGATCAAGTATGCAGAACTTGGTTTCAATCCTTGTTATAATGGATCTTGCTTTGGAATAGGAAGAGTGGTACATGGTAGTGGAAGTAGATATGTGGTTTCAATCCTTGTTATAATGGATC
>JASKKT010000019.1 GCA_030154025.1 Methanolobus sp. | reverse complement strand
CAATGTCCAGAAGGAGTTCGTGCTGGGAACGGGCAGGGACTCTGTTACAGTAAAGAAGAGAAAGGTCGGTGACAAGCGCAAGCCCATAATCCAGGGTGGTCCAACTGGCTCCCCAATATCTGAGGAAATGTTCATGCCAGTCCACATGAGCTATGCACTTGAGAAAGAGGTTGACACCATCGTTAACGGTGTAATGATGACCGTGCGCGGCAAACCGCCAATACCCAAGAGCCCATACGAGATCCTTGCTGCCAAGACAGAGGCAAGGCTCATCAAGACAGCTTGTGAGATGGCCGGAAGGCCTGGCATGGGCATATAGGGACCAGAGACTTCCCTGTCCGCTCAGGGAAATATATCTGCAGACTGTGCCGGCGGCATGCTTTGCAGTGACAGCCACGAGGTCTCACAGCTCAACGAGCTCAAGATCGACCTTGATGCGATCAGCGTAATTGCACACTACCAGGGCAACAGCAACATCATCATGGATGAGCAGATGCCTATCTTCGGTGGCTATGCCGGCGGCATAGAAGAGACTGCTATCGTTGATATTGCAACACACCTGAATGCCTTTGTGATGAGCAACGCAACCTGGCACCTTGACGGTCCGGTACACATCCGCTGGGGTTCCACCAACACCAGGGAGACCCTCATGATCGCAGGATGGACCTGTGCAACCATCTCAGAGTTCACGGACATCCTCTCAGGCAACCAGTACTACCCATGTGCAGGACCATGCACTGAGATGTGCCTGCTGGAAGCTTCGGCACAGTCCATCACTGACACTGCATCCGGCCGTGAGATCCTCTCAGGTGTAGCATCTGCCAAGGGTGTCATCCAGGACAAGACCACAGGTATGGAAGCCAGGATGATGGGTAAGGTAGCCAAGGCAACCGCAGGTATGGAGATCGAAGAGGTCAACAGGGTACTTGACGGCCTCGTCAAGTCATACGAGAAGAACTACGCAACCGCACCTCAGGGCAAGACATTCCAGGAATGTTACGATGTAAAGACCGTAACACCCACCGACGAATACGTCAAGGTCTACGAGGGCGCACGCAAGAAACTCGAGGACCTGGGCCTGGTCTTCTAAGACAAGAAATCCCTGTGATAAACTATTTTATCACTTCCCTAGCAGCCAGCGACTAATCACCGCTGGCGACCCTTTTTTTTAAAATGGACTACTAACGTTCTCATCACTAACACTGGCCTTACACCGACCTGACAAGACGAAAACCGAGGGAATAGTGACCGTAGTTCGGATGGAAACCGATGCTATAGGATGATCGGCACTTTTTAGGATAGTTAACCCAGCTGCCACCCCGCAGGACAGGGCCGGGGACACTGCCGACTACCCAGGAGCTGGCATCAGCAAGACTGTCTTCATATATTTCATGATACCTGTAATAACACCATTCCCATACATTGCCGTGCATATCATACAGTCCCCATGGATTCGGTTTCTTCTGGCCTACCGGGTGGGTCCCATGTCCGGAATTGCGATAATACCAGGCATATTCACCTAATTCTGAATCAGCATCGCCAAAGGAGTATCTCGTGGTCGTGCCTGCCCTGCAGGCATATTCCCACTCATCTTCAGTTGGAAGACGGTACTTACCTGTCCCTTCATTTTCGTTCAGTTTCCTTATGAAGTCCAGTACATCCTTCCACGAAACACACTCTACGGGCCTGTCATCTCCTTCAAAACAAGACGGATCACTGCCCATCACCTCTTTCCACTCCATCTGGGTCACCGGGTATTTCCCAAGGTAGAATGACTTTGAGACAGCTATCTCACAGGCAGTTCCTTCATCGGTATATTCATTTTGATCCGTCCGGGGTTCACAGGGAGGAATGAGCATAAATTGCATACCAATGGAATTCTTTACAGACGCAGCAGGTCTTTTCTTCTCAGCATGAGCCATTCTCTTACCTACCCTCGGTTCTTTGTGCAGGGAGTTTTTCCTACAATTGATGACGAACAGGATCATATTTAGTCTTTCCAGTTATGATCTGTACGGAGAGCAGATATCTGTATATGCTATCTATTCTATCACTATCTGAAAAGGAGTTCCTCAATATGCGATTCATGTTCTTGGTGAATATGCCCAGTGGAATGTCGAAGCATCTGTTCTCGGAGCAGAGAAACTCGGACGCATGAACAAGATGGATAAGTATGAATTCAGTTCCAGGGTCAAGAATATGGTTGCCCGGAACATGGCATTTAACCTGATTTCATTCCTGCTGCCAGGGGTCGAGAGATCAGGGATCGAGAAAATAGTGGGTGGCCAGTTCCCTGCAAGATTCAGGGTCGATATCCCGGTTGTGTTACTGGGGGGTCCCGTGAAGGTTCTCAGTGAGGAACTCGGCAAGGTCATTGATGCTGATATCATCGTCCCGGAACACGCTGAAGTGGGAAATGCTGCAGGCGCACTCTTTGGTAAGGGTATCAAGAGAATAGAGTTCATCATCAGGATGATGTCGGTATCGGAACCAGAGGCTGGCTTCTATGTCTTTTCTCCCCTTGGCAGGGAAGAGTTCCGAGCATATAATGAAGCAGCCAGTTACTCAAAGGAGCTTGGGCGAAAGATAATCCTGGAGTATATGGGTGATTGTGGGGTAAGCAAAGAGAGCCTGGAGATCAGGGTAACTCAAAGGACCTTCTCTCCCGGGGACTGGAAATATGACCCCGTGGAAACAAAACTGATGGTCGTAGGGGTTGGTCATCCTAAGAATCTTAGAAAACGGTAGATTTCCAGCTTAGACAGGCTCCCCCGGGAAATGCCCCAGTATCTCATAGGACACTTTCCTGTAGAGGGTGTTGTACTCCTCCGTAGGTTCGAAATCGTATTCCGACTTGATCCTGTAGCACTTATCGAAGGTCTTGCCGGCAGGAGGGTTAGTCAGTTTATCCTCATATCTTGAATATATTTTTGCCACAAGGCGGTTTGCCTCGGAAAGGGACAGGTGGGTTGCCATCTGTGCTATCTCTCCCATGAACCTGGATTCCAGTCCGGATGAATGGTCAGGTACTCCGCCGCGTGCCCCTACGGGTCCCATTAATATGTCCCTGCCGCACACGGTATCACCTATCGCCTGGGCTGCTGTCTCGTAGAACATCATCTCGGTGCAGATGCCGGCAGCATTCCAGTAATATCTTGCAGTGTAATAGTTCATGTTACGGGATATGGCAAGCGAGGCAAGGTTGGATGCCCAGAGTATCTCCTTTGCAGAGGATGAGCCTGTCTCGGCGTGCACCGCCCCTGAGCCGTGTATGCTCGAGTGCGCCAGCACTTTTGACTGCAGGGTTTCAGCCACATCAATTATTGCGAGCCCCTCGGCCGAGCCTATGCAGGGACCGCCAAAGACCGGTACCTGGCCGGATATGTAGTGGTTGCCGTGTTCCTGGTGGAAGATACACTTGGACAGGGTCTCGTAGTCAGTCTTCAGGTCGTCCATGTAGACTTCCTGGGGATCTGCGCAGGAGTAAAGCTCTTCAGAGGATACCAGAAGGTATGATGTAGGGATCGTGGGTGTGCTCGGCCCCATCAGTGCAAGTCCTTCACGCCCTCCTATTTTTGTGGCAAGCCTCTCATTCCTTGCAGCCTTAAGGACCGCCAGCAGCTCCAGGGGACTTTTTGGCCTTATGTACTCGCCGCAGAACTGTTTCATTGCACCGCTATAGATGCCCTGTACAACATTCTCAAGTACTGCGCTCAGGTTAACGTAGAGGAAATTTTCCTCGGAAACACTTCCTCCCATGGGTCCTCCTATGATGACTGGAGGAATGGATGCCATGGGATACCTGTGAGGCACTGTCACTTTCTCTTTCAGTCTGCCTATCTCCAGAGGGTTTGTAATGTTAAGGGATTTCAGTATATCCTCTTCATCTATCTGGATGACCTTTCCAGTACTTTTACAGTACACTCCGACTGTATGCAAAAGCTCGATGCCTGCTTCAAATGTTGCATCCGCAAGTTCCAGGTCATCAGGCACGAAACTCTTGCCGTCGTACTTAATCCCGTACTTCACGGCGAGCTCTTCAGATGTTTTGAAGACCGCCAGATCGTGCTGCTTTTCTGTTCTGCTTACTCCCTCAATTGCGCTTTTGAGGTATTTGTACATGTTTTGCATCTTGACACCCGGTAATGGAAAAGAATCTCGGCCTCCTTTGATCAGGACTTTTCTTTTCACTTATTGTTGCTTTCTATATTATCCCTGTTAAAGTTGGATTATATATACTTTATCTAGAATCTCATTGGTATCTTCGCTGCTCATTAAATTTATTTTTGTTGCAGATATCGTTTTTATTCACAGCTTTGTTTGATCCATCATATGTTATCATAAAGTATATATAGCACCTATATAAGGTGTTTTTTCGGCAGTAATATTCACAATAAGGTTGTTCTTCATATCATCTCAATCATGATCTTTTTTCATACTTTAGAGAGGAAAGAATTTACTATCTCCATTTTTCCCTTTTGCATCCAGCGGGGAGTAATCTCTGTCATATATACTTTTCTATTACCCTTTAGTTCTATAACTTATTAAATGAATTATAGCAATCCTTATTTTTCATTTACAGTTAATTAATTTTATTTATTCAGTATTTCCTGTCCTTTTCTGAAATATCGATATCTAGGAAAGGCATATTTTCTTCAGCATCCATGTTTTCGATTATCTCTGGCCCCGGTCCATTTATTGGTATTTATTATTTTTGCTTGCAGACTTTTATCTTCTCTTATTTAAGCTTTTCAGGCGCTTATGCGAAAAATATATACCATAGTAACTTGCATTTGTCTCTGTACAATAACGATTTTGCTAATGGAGTTAAATCATGGTTGAATATATCCCCAAAGAGAGACTTGCCCGTGCCCTTAGGGGCCAGCCCGTTGACAGGATGCCTGCTATATCTGTTACCCAGACAGGTACGGTAGAGCAGATGGAAGCCTCTGGCGCATTCTGGCCCGAGGCCAACGAGGATGCGCAGAAAATGGCAGCACTTGCCGAGGCTGGCCACACTGTGGTTGGCTTTGAGGCAGTGCGCGTTCCTTTTGATATCACTGCTGAAGCAGAGTTCTTCGGCTGCAAGATCAAGCCAGGAACCAGGGAGCAGCAACCCTCTGTCGTCGGCCATGTGGTAAAGGACACCGCAGACATCGAGAAGCTGAAGGGATACGACCTGAGCCAGGGAAGGATCAATGTCGTGTGCGATGCTATAAAGATACTGACAGACAAGTACGGCAAGGAACTGCCGATCATGGGCAGCATGATAGGTCCTTTCTCCCTTGCCCAGCACATGAACGGCGACGACTGGTTCATGACCATCTTCACTGACGAGGCCTTTGGCCTGGCTCTCATGGAGTTCACCACCGACTTCAACATCGCATACGCAAAGAGGATGGTCGAGAACGGTGCCGACACCATGGTCATCATCGACCCCACAGCCAGCGCCCAGCTAATAGGTGCGGAGTTTTACGAGAAGTTCGTAGTGCCATACCACAAGAAGATAGTCGATGCAATGCGTGAGCTCAATGTAGCCACTGTACTGCACATCTGCGGTGATACCACAAACGGCCTGGCACTTATGGAATCTTCCGGTGTGGACGCCATCAGTGTTGACCAGAACGTGGATGTTGCAACTGCAGTGAGCAAGGTGGACAAGGCGGTTATTGTAGGCAACCTCGACCCCGTGAACGTGCTCTGGAACCAGACACCTGAAGTTGTGAAGGAAGCATCACAGAAAGTGCTGGATGCAGGTGTGGCCCTCCTTGCACCTGGATGCGGTATTGTCAGCAAGACACCTACCGAGAACCTCACGGCAATGGTAGAGATGGCAAAGAGCCACAAATACTGATTAATCACACGAGAGAAAAGAACTGGACAATAAAGGTGGCCCATCACCATCTTTTATTGTCCTTT
The DNA here is from genome assembly GCA_030154025.1 of Methanolobus sp. Classification (GTDB taxonomy): domain Archaea; phylum Halobacteriota; class Methanosarcinia; order Methanosarcinales; family Methanosarcinaceae; genus Methanolobus. The sequence continues at coordinate 37,989 of JASKKT010000019.1, read as the reverse complement.
AATTACCTTTTAGCATTAACCTTTAACAGTTCCTCCGTTCCATATCCGTTCAACGATGTCCTGTTCCTGCTTTTTTCGAGCAAAGTGACCAGAGCTCCTTTGCTTCCTCAAAGTCTGGCTCTATCTGCAGTGAATTTCCAAGAGCTTCACGTGCTTCTTCATACTTCTCAAGTTCAAAAAGAGCTGCACCTTTGCAATACAAGGCCTGTGCAGAATCTGATTTGATCTGCGATGAAGGGCTTCTTGAGACCCATGCAAATCGAGGGAACCTGAACTCCAGGGGATTTGATAGTTGTATGGACCTGTCATAAGCTTCCAGTGCCTCATCGTACCTGCCCATTTTGCACAAGGTATTCCCCTTGTAGCACCAGGCACCGGGATTCGCTGCATCCAGGTTCAGGGCATCATCAAGGCACCTAAGCGCACTTTCATAATCCCCTTTCTCAAAAAGGATCAGCGCTTTACTGCAGAATATCTCCGGATTGTTTGCTTGTCTTTCGAGGGTCCTGTCGATGAGCTGCAGTGCTTCTTCACATCTGCCTGTTCTATAAAGTACAAAACTCCTGTCAAACCATGTTCCGATGGCGTGTACATATGCTTCTGAGGCTTCCTCGTCCATTCCCCTTGCAGAAAGCAGGTCACCTAAAGAATTCCACAGCTCTTCGGCCTTTATGTAAGAATCAATAGCTTGCTCGTAGTAGCCTAGTTTCACATACACATGCCCTTTGCTGTAAGTTTCGACAGCATCCTTCTCGATGTTGCTGGCCTTTCTTTTCTCCAGGGACTCATCATATATCTTGCGCAGGAAACTCATAACAAAAGTAGTTCCAGGCACATGATATACTTTTTGTTTAGAAAGTACTGCCTCTTTTTCTTTTTACTGGTTACATATTCTTTCCGGTGGAACTTTTCCACACATTATATATATCCTGAATATCAACTACAGCTCAAATGTCCAGAAGAAGAGGAAAGACTGAGGATATCACAGATTTCAACAGCCTGCTGAGAAAGCAGGGATACAGCCTTGCAGGCAGGCATTCTGCCGTCAAGACCTGCCTGTGGCTTCGCAGGTCCATGCAGGATGAGGGTGCATGCTACAAGAACACTTTCTATGGCATAGAATCCCACAGGTGCCTGCAGATGACACCGACGCTCATGTGCAACCAGAGATGCCTTCACTGCTGGAGACCTACTGAGATCGACGTGGAAGCTCCCGGGGAATGGGACTCTCCAGTGGAAATAGTGGGGTCCTGCATTGAGTCCCAGAGAAAGCTCATCTCAGGCTTTGGAGGTTCTGCCCCGAAAGAGCGCTGGCTGGAGGGCAACGAGCCCAGGCATGTAGCTATATCGCTCTCAGGAGAACCTACTCTTTTCCCCCATCTCCCGGAACTCATCGAGGAGTTCAAAAAGCAGGGTTTTACCACTTTCGTTGTGAGTAACGGGACCAATCCTGGAATGATGGAGCGTATAGATCCTTCCCAGCTTTACATGAGCCTTGATGCACCCGACAGGGAGACCTACGAGAAGGTATGTGGTCCCAAATCGGCAGACCTCTGGGAACGTATAGGCCGCTCCCTGGAGATACTGAAGGAAAAGGACACCAGGACCGTTATACGCATAACTCTCATAAAGGATGTCAACATGTTCAATCCCGAGGGTTACGCAGAGCTGATACGGAAAGCTGATCCTGATTATATCGAGGTCAAAGCTTACATGCACCTGGGTTTTTCAAGGAAGAGACTTCCCCGGGAAGCTATGCCTTCACATGATGAAGTGCTTGAGTTCTCGGACAGGCTTGCTACCCTTCTTGGATACAGGATAGCCGACGATGTTGAGATAAGCCGTGTCGTGCTGCTGTCTAAGGATGGTACGGTATCACAGCTGGTGTGAACTGATATTATGATACTGAATATCACAATATCCTGTCACAATCTATATTTATAGTTAGGTGTACATATGCACCTCAATCTAATCGAAGATATGCATACACCTTAAATGCACTTTAATTTCGGAGTATTTCCAATATGTCAGAACAATCTGCTCATTCTAAGTATGAATTCAAAAAGAAGCTTGAGGAGCTGCGTACCAAGAAAGGTCGCGGTACTGAGCTGATATCCCTCTATATTCCTCCCAACAAGCAAATATCTGATATCACTTCCCAGCTCAGGACAGAGCACGGCCAGGCAGCCAACATCAAGTCAAAGGTGACAAGGGACAACGTCCAGGGTGCTCTGGACTCCCTGCTCTCAAGGCTCAGGTACATAGAGGTTCCGGAGAACGGTATTGTATTTTTCACGGGTGCTGTGGACATAGGAGCCAACAAGACCAATATGGAGACCACCATTGTCGAGCCGCCCCAGCCTATCATCACCTACAGGTACCATTGTGATTCCTCATTCTACCTTGAACCACTCGAGGAGATGCTTAGGGATGCCAAGACATACGGCCTGCTGGTGCTTGACAGGAGAGAGGCCACGGTCGGCCTGCTGGTGGGTAAGCATATAGAGGCTTACAGGCATCTTACATCATCAGTTCCCGGAAAGCAGAGGAAGGGAGGTCAGAGTGCCCACAGGTTCCAGCAACTGAGACTTATCGCTATACATGAGTTCTACAAACGTATCGGTGATGTTGCCAGTGAGGTCTTCCTGACCGTGAACCATAAGGATTTTGAAGGCGTGCTCATAGGCGGCCCCTCCCCCACAAAAGAGGAGTTTGAGGCGGGTGAGTTCTTCCACCACGAGATCCAGAAGAAGGTCCTCGGCATGTTCGATATCGCCTATACTGACGAGTCAGGCCTCTCGGAGCTTGTTAACGCAGCCAGTGAAAGGCTTTCCGACCTTGACCTGATGGTGGAGAAGAAACTCATGCAGCGTTTCCTGAAAGAGCTGGTGTCGGATTCAGGAAAGGCCGCATACGGTGAGGCCCAGGTTCGCCACAATCTCAGCATCGGTGCCGTGGAGATGCTGATGATATCAGAGGGTCTCAGGGCCGAAAGGATAACCCTGCGCTGTCCCACAGGAGATTACGAGAACAAGATCACCAGGGACTTCAAACCCGGAGAACAGGCCGAAGCCGGAGGACAATGCCCTGTATGCGGTACCACACTTGAAGTGATCGAAAGGGCCGATATTGTGGACGAGCTGTCCGAACTTGCAGACCAGATGGCCACCAATGTGGAATTCATCTCTACTGATTTCGATGAAGGTTCCCAGCTGTTCAACGCATTCGGCGGCATCGTAGCCATCCTGAGGTTCAATACAGGCGTTTGATCTTATATTGAGGTGTTATTTTGTTCCTTGAGTTCAAAAAACAGGTTACTTCAGTTCTTACGGATGCCCTTGCATCCATGGGCCTGCAGGCGGATGACCTCGGGCTGGAATCATCCCAGCATGCCGATATAGCCTCAAAGGTTGCCTTCAGGCTTGCCTCCCAGGCGAAGCAGAGCCCCAAGGACCTTGCGCAACGAATAGCAGACACAGTTTTCCTTCCGGATGGCTCTCTTATCGGAAAGGTCACTGCAGTAGGTCCTTACATCAATATAGACGCATCACGCGATTATGTTGATGATACTGTGTTCAGGATAAGGACCGAGACATCAGAGTTCGGAGGGGGCTTCTGCAATGGCCGTATACTGCTGGAGCACACCTCTGCAAACCCGAATGGCCCTCTGCATGTGGGTCACATACGCAACTCCATTATCGGTGACACTCTCAAGAGGGTGCTCAGGCGTGCGGGATATGATGTGGAGACCCAGTACTATGTCAACGACATGGGCCGCCAGATAGCCATCGTTTCATGGGCGCTCTCCCGTTTCGAATTCGACAGGGCCAAAAAGCCTGACCACGCTATTGCTGACGTGTATATCAAGGCCAACGTGGACCTGAATGCAGACCCGGCCAAGGTAGCTGAGATCGACAGGCTTATGCAGCTTGTGGAAAAGGGTGATGAGAGAACTATCAAGGGCTTCGATGAAGCTGTCTCCCTGGCAATAGCAGGCATCAAGGAAACCCTGCTGCGCATGAACGTGCAGCACGACAGTTTCCCGCATGAGTCCGGCTTTATCCGCTCAGGTGCAGTTTCCAGGATAATAGAGGAAGCCAAAGCCACAGGCAAGACGGAGATCGATAACGGAGCACTTGTAGTTGACCTGGCGGATCACGGTTTTGAAAAGACCCTGGTCATACAGCGTACCGACGGCACATCCCTTTATACCACCCGTGACCTGGCTTACCATGAATGGAAGAGCGAGAGGGCTGACAGGATGATCGATGTGCTGGGAGCTGACCACAAGCTCATATCCGGCCAGCTCAAGGCAACCCTGCGGCTGCTAGGCAAACCCGAGCCCGAGGTTGTCATATTCGAGTTCGTATCACTCCCAGAAGGCTCCATGAGCACACGCAGGGGCAAGTTCATCTCTGCTGACGAGCTGCTGGACCAGATAGAGAAACAGGCCTATGTTGAAGTTGACAAACGTCGCCCGGAGATGTCCGAGGAGTTCAAGAAGGATGTTGCAAGGACCGTGGGAATAGGTGCCGTCAGGTATGACATCGTAAAGGTCTCCCCCGAGAAATCCACAGTCTTTGACTGGAAGGAGGCCCTGGACTTCGAGAAGCAGGGTGGCCCATACATACAGTACTCCCACGCACGCGCGTGCAGCATCCTCAAGAAAGCCGCAGAGGACGGCCTCTGGGACCCTGCAGCTCCAATAGATCCCTCATTACTGGTCGAGCTGACAGAAGTGGACCTTATCAAGAAGATGGCTTCCTTTGACAGCGTGCTGGAGACTTCCGCAAGGGAGCTCAAGCCAAACGCCATGGCCATCTATGCCCGGGAACTGGCAGACTCCTTCAACCAGTTCTACAGGTTCGTACCCGTGCTCACTGCCGAGGAGGACGAGATAAGGGCCAGCAGGCTTGCACTGGTGGACTGCGCAAGGATAGTGCTTGCAAACACGCTCGAAACCCTGGGAATAGGCGCTCCGGAATCCATGTGATCGGAGCTGCCTGATCTTTCTCTTTTTATTTCTTACTTATTCCCTGCTATTCTTTCCTGAGATCGAAAACCCACCTGCTGACCCCTGGTGCCACATTCCCGCAACTGCGATAGGATAAAACATCAAGTCCCAGATCCTCATACATCCCGACCAGTCCAGGTATCTGTTCCTTAACCTTGAAGGTATAGAAATGAATATGGCCTCCCCTTTCAACCAGAGGATATACGGTTTCGAGGAAATGGTCCATCCCGTAAGGTGTGGGAATTATCGCCCTGTCGAAGCGACATCGCAGGAGCCGGCTTATGCAGCCGGCATCTGCGTTTATGATGTGGGCCCTTTCTTCAACCTTATTCAGCCTGCAGTTCCCGGCAAGACTCCTGCAGGCATCGGAGTTCATTTCCAGTGCAACGACACCCGCAGCAGCTGCAGGTATAGCAAAGGGCCCGACGCCGAAGAATGGGACAAGGACGCGCTCTCCATGTTCTACCTGTGATGCCACTCTCATCCTTTCCGAGCCCAGGCCCGGATTGAAAAAAGCCTTTCTCAGGTCCAGACGGTAGGCAAATCCGAATTCCCTGTGCAAGGTCTCAGTACTGTCTCCTGCAAGTATCTCAAAATCGGCAACTCTTCTGTTGCCATCGACCTTTGAGACCTTGTTAAGCACTGTCTTTACTTTATGCGATCTGTCCATAACGGCATCGGCAATCTCTGACTTACAGTCCTCCATTTCCCAAGGAACGGATACGATGGCAATATCCCCGATAACCTGATAGTGCTTTAGAATTTCCTTACCAGCTGTAATTGTCCTGGATCGCATGGGCTGCTCATAGGCAGAAGGCCTTTAAAAACTTTCACACAGGCCATCAGAGTTCGCATACATTATTGCTCAGTTTCTCCGTGAGCCTGAAATTCTCTGAGTAATCAACCCTCACATCGAATATCCAGATCCCGCCTGCATTAAGGGCTTCCTGTAACCCGGGCCTGAACTCTTCTGCACTCTCTATTCTAACGCCTTTTGCCCCGAAACTCTCTGCAAGCCTCACAAAGTCAGGATTTGTGAAATCAATGCCTGTACTCTGTTCAAACCTTCTTTTCTCATGCCATTCGATAAGCCCGTACCTGGAATCATTAAAAACGACAACTATGAAGTTACATCTGAGTCTCACAGCAGTTTCCAGTTCCTGCAAGTTCATCAGGAACCCCCCGTCTCCTGCGGCTGCCACGACTCTGCACTCAGGTTTTAAGAGACTCGCACTTATGGCTGCAGGGAGTGCAAATCCCATTGATGCAAGGCCATTGGAGATAAATACCGTATTTGCCTCGTATGCAGGGAAAAGTCTTCCTATCCAGAGTTTGTGGGCCCCTACGTCACTTACAAGTATATCGTTCCTCGAGAGGCATTGCCTGATATCGTATATTATCTTCTGGGGTTTCATCGGGAAGGAGACGTCATCCCTGAAATCCTCAAGCTCGGCCATCATCCTTGACCGCACCTTTCTGAACCTTTCAGGTATCTCTTTCCTGAAATCACATTCATCTGCAAGCCTGGACAGTGCCTGCCTGATGTTTCCGGGCAGCATTATATCAGGGATATAACTTTCGTCCGTTTCAGGATGATCTGAATGGATGTGGATTATCCTCTTCGAGCCGTCAGGATTCCAGGAACGAGGACTGTATTCCACATAGTCATAGCCCACTGTTATCACAAGATCCGCCATCTCCATGCCGCACATGATATGGTCCCTGTCCCTGATGCCCATTGAGCCAAGGTAATGCTCGTCGTCAGCCGGTATCGCTCCCTTGCCCATGAATGTTGTAACCACCGGCAGGCCGGAGAAACTTACAAACTTTCGAAGCTCACTGGCAGCTTCTCCCCTGAAGACCCCGTTTCCCGCAAGTATTACGGGCATTGAGCTCTCCCTGATCATTTCCGCAGCCTTTTTAAGATCCTGCTCGTCATACATCGTCATATGAGGACGACCTCTTTTGAAGAGCGGCTCCTTTTTGCTGTCTTCTGTGGCAATGTCCTCCGGAAGTTCTATATGCACCGATCCGGGCCTGTCAATAGCGATATCAAAGGCCTTGTGAATGATCTCGGGTATGAAATCCGGTCTTGTGATCCTGGAGTTCCAGGCTGTGATCTGCCTGAACATGGCAACCATGTCAATGTATTGGTGCGACTCCTTGTGTGTCTTCTCAAGTCCGGCCTGTCCGGTGACGGCTACCAGGGGTGCTTTATCTAACTGGGCGTCGGCAACCCCTGTAATCAGGTTCGCAGCACCCGGTCCCAGGGTCGCAAGACAGACTCCCGGTCTGTGTGTCATTCTTCCGTACATATCCGCCATGAAGGCAGCACCCTGTTCATGTCGGGTGACAATGAACTTTATACGGGACCTGGAAAGGGAATCCATCAGGTCGACAGTTTCCTCCCCCGGGACCCCGAATACGTACTCTACACCTTCATTCTCAAGACATTTAACAAAAAGATCGCTACCCTTCATTTTTCACACGCCTTAGTATACTTTCAGGGACTTGATGTTCATGAACTCAAGGAAGCCGTGCCTTGAAAGCTCCCTTCCAATGCCGCTTTTCTTCACTCCGCCAAAGGGCAGGCAGGCCTGGGGCGTGCAGAACGAGTTAATACCCACCATTCCGGTTTCAAGCTCGGAGGCAACTCTCATGGCCCGGTCCCTGTCCTGGCTCCAGACGCTGGCGCCCAGGCCGAACTCTGAATCGTTCGCAAGCTCTATGGCTTCTGTCTCGTTCCTTACCGTGATGATGGGCGCCACGGGGCCGAAAGTTTCTTCCCTCATCACTCTCATTTCCCTGCCCACATCACCGAGTACGGTCGGGGAGTACATGTAACCCTCACTTTTCTTCCTTCCTCCGTGGACAAGGGCTTTAGCACCCCTGGATATAGCGTCTCTGACCTGATCCTCCAGTACTTCGACCTGCTCTTCCCGGACCATCGGCCCGATATCCGTATCAGGGTCAAGAGGATCACCAATTTTGAGACTTTCTGTTCTGCTAACAAAGCTTTCAATGAACTCTTCTGCTATTTCCTCAGCAACAATGAAGCGCTTGGCTGCTATACACATCTGGCCGGTGTTCATGAAACGGCTCGGGACGCCGACCTTTGCCGCCATTTCAACGTTGGCGTCGTCAAGGACTATGAAAGGATCGCTTCCACCCAGTTCCAGCACGAACTTCTTCATGTTGCGGGCGGCAAGTTCGGCAACCTTCTGTCCGGCATCATGTCCTCCTGTAAAGGACACGGCATTGATGGCGTCCCTTGAAATAAGTGAGGATGCAGTTCTCCAGTCTATGAGAAGTGTCTGGAAGACACCCTCAGGAAATCCTGCTTCACTGAAGATATTCTCTATCTCCAGTGCACACAGCGGCACGTAACTGGAATGCTTGAGCAGCATGACATTCCCTCCTGCAAGCACATGTGATGCCGCGCTGAGCACCTGCCAGAAGGGAAAGTTCCATGGCTTGATGGCAAGTACGGTCCCCACTGGCTCATAGTGAATGAACGAGTTGCATGCCCCCTCTTCGGCAGGCTCCGGTTCCAGCATCTTCTCCGCACTATCGGCAAAATAATCGAACATGTCCGCGCATTTGGCGACTTCGGGAACAGCCTGCTTGATGACCTTTCCCATCTCGGTGCTGATAAGCTCCCCGTATTGCTGTTTGTTCTTACGCAATATCCTTGCAAAGCCCTTGAGAAGCTCGCGCCGCTCGGAAACATCGGTTCTTTTCCATTCCCCAAAGCTTTCGGCAGATTTTCTGAGCATCCTGCTCACCTGATCGTCAGTATGCATCTCAACTTCGCTGATCACTTTGCCTGTTGCGGGGTTAATGGATTGGATGGTGGTCATGATATTCTACCTGGAACTCTGTGACAGTAATGGGCATTATTGAGTTGTATGATATTTCCAATTATTCCTTGCAGGTGTCATATCTACATTCAAGCCATCGCTATCTGCACTGCGCTGGGATACTTTTTCATTATCGAATACGCAATAACCCTCCCGACCCAGAGCTTGCCCTGCTGCATCCTGCGCATTCCGCTGAGGTCTCCAAGGATTTGCAGAGCATGGAAAGCATAGGGATCGTTGAGATAGCAGCTGTCAGGCACGTTCGGGCTGTAGAAGAAGATGACAGGCAGCCTCAGTTTGTGATGAAGGCCGGAGGGCAGCTTTTCCGCAAAAAGCCCAAGAATCTCCTTATCAAAAAGGTATTCATGCCCTGTTCTTGTCCTTGAGGCCGGTCTCTCTTCCATGAGCAACTGGGAGAGGCTCTTGCGTTCGGTAACTATCCCTTCGTTGATCCTGGTAACCTCGGTTCTCATCCAGCGCATAAGGACAGAGTCATCAGACGGCGGTATCCTTTCTGGCATCTCTTCTTTCCCCTTTTAGTCCCTTCACTATGTTTATGCATTTATTGGTAAAAACTGTCTTGCATTGGTTGATAAAAGTGGTTAACCTATTGTTCACTACTGTGAACAGAGTAAAGTGGCGCCTGAGGCGGTGAAGTTGTTTTATTTTTGTGAAGGATATCTGATTAGTTCCTGAAAGCCTTGTTCTGATTTGACGGCGTTCCTTACTATTTCAAAACCCGCACTCATTTCCTGAAATATTAAGACACGGATTATCACAGGTTTACACGGATTTCACCTTTTGCGGTGTTCTAAAACCCATGCTTTTTCAAATCCGTGTAAATCCTGTAAATCCGTGTCTCATTTATATTCGAAAATGAACGATCTTCATAAAGAACAAACAGGTGTTTAACTAAAAAATCTAATCTGATAACCTCTTTGTTCAGTAAGAGTTTTTTGGGTTAATGATTTAAACTTTGCTGGCAAGTATCAGTAATGGGTATCTCTGTACTCGTGAACCTGTATGGAAATGCCACTAGGGAAGTTGTTTATGCCTGAAAACTCTGTGCTGTTTGAGAAATCCCTGCTTCAGGTAAAGGAAGCCGTGCTTGAGACATTTGCACATGAGAACGTTAGTGTGGTCCTGTTTGGTTCGAGGGCAAGGGGCGACTCAGATTTAGTTTCAGATATCGATATCGGCATTATTCCCCGCGGGCCCTACAGCAGGACAAAGCTGACCCTCCTGAAAGAAAAGCTGGAAAATATGAATATTCCATATAGTGTGGACCTTGTTGATATTTCAAAGACCTCGGACGCATTCAGGCAAAAAGTACTGGAAGAGGGGATATCATGGAAAAACTAGACCTTGTGGCAAATGATGCAGGAAAGGCTCTCAAGACCTTTGAGGAAGTGTTGAGGGAACCTTTTTCTCCGATAGTAAGGGATGCATCGATCCAGAGATTCGAGTACACATTTGAGGTCACCTGGAAGCTCATAAAGGAATACATGAAAGGCATGGAAGGCATAGTCTGCAATTCCCCCAAATCATGCTTCAGGGAAGCCTTCAGAATGGGTATTATAAACGAAGAAGAAACGCTTCGGGCTTTGCAGATGACCGACGACAGGAATATGACCACCCATACCTATCATGAAGAAGTGGCGGATGAGATATACAGTCATCTTGCAGATTACTATAGTCTTATGTACAAAATTTACGTTAGCATAACAAAAAATGTGCGGTGAGATATTCCTGGACCTCCTCTCTTTGCGTTTTTCGGCCTTCACAGGCTAAATATAAATCATTTAACTTCCACTAATATATTCATGGACGATCTACTTGCCACAGCAGAAAAGATACGCTCGATGGAAATAAGGGGCGCAGGAAGGATAGCGGTCGCAGCTTCTGCCGCATTGAGGAACTATGCACTGACCCTGGGGTCACTGGACATCGAGGAGTTCAACATCAAGATTGAAGAAGCCGCAAAGACACTTGTAGATACACGCCCGACGGCAGTTTCCCTGCCAAATGCAGTCATGCAGACCAAAAAACACACTTCTTTGACAGTACCCGAAGCTATTGACGAGATTGTGGCCAATTCTGACAGGTTCATCAAGAATGCCACCGAGGCGCTGGGCAAGATCGGCAGGATAGGTGCCGAGAGGATACGCGACGGTGACGTCATCCTTACCCACTGTAATTCGCATGCCGCCATTTCCATAATCAAGACCGCTTTTGACCAGGGCAAAAAAATATCGGTGATCGCCACGGAGTCCAGGCCCCGCAGGCAGGGATTCATCACGATCAAAGAACTGAGCGACCATGGTATCCCGACCACACTGATAGTGGATTCAGCTGTAAGGCTCACCATGAAAGAAGTGGACCTTATAGTCGTGGGAGCGGACTCCATATCCGTTAATGGTGCCCTGATCAACAAGATAGGCACTTCCCAGCTTGCACTGGCTGCACAGGAAGCCCGCAAGAACGTTATAGTAGCTGCAGAGACCTATAAGTTCAGTCCCAGGACCCTGCTTGGGGAAATGGTTGAGATAGAGGACCGCTCCGCAGATGAGGTGATCGATCCCAAGCTCCTGAAAGAGATGCCCAATGTAAAAGTAAAGAATCCGGGATTCGACGTCACGCCTGCTGAATACATAGACCTCATTATCACGGAAGTGGGAGCATTCCCACCTGCGATGGCCTTTACCATCATCAGGGACTATCTGGGGATAGAGCTGGATCATCACTAAGTGATCCACCTTCCATTTCCACCATTTTAGTTTTTCGGGATCATGATCCCTGTTTGATGCAAAATGGACGGCGCAGCGGAATACATAAAGCACACACCTGTCTATGCGCATACCCTGGTAGTCGCATAACTGATCGTAGAGTTCCTGAGGATCCCTGTCCTCAAGGTCTGCTATACTGCAAATCCCCAGGTTCCATAGGTCGTCCGCGATCATCTTTCCCACACCGGGGACCTGCATGAGCTTCTGAATAGCCTCTTTATATTCTGCTGAGACCTTATCTCTCACTTTTTCCCCACCGTAGCCAGATATATGACAAACTCCTCCTCGCCGTCGATGCCAAGCACACTGTTGATCTCATCATCCTGGAAAGCTGCAATGGCGCATACCCCGCAATCTATGGCCTCAGCGCTCAGGTAGAGGTTCTGGCACACGTGACCGGCATCGAGATGCATGTACCTGTATCCCCTTTCACCGTACCTCCATTTCATCCTGTAGGCCACAGCCGACCATATGAAAGTGGCTGCACTTGTCACCACAAAAGCCTGGTCCAGGCAGGCGGCTTTTATCTTAGCAGCGATATGCGGGTCATCACTCACTTTCTCCAGCCTGTGGCCTATGGCCAGAAAGTGGTAAAGCCCCTTTTCCAGTCCGCTTACATTGTTGACGAGGATGTATGTCTCAAGCGCATGCCTTGCACCTGCCGACGGCACTGTCCTGAAGGTCGCTGCCCTGCCTGCAACTTCTTTGACACCCTGCGTGCACCACAGCAGGTAGGACAGTTCCTCAAGGGAAAGCGGCTCTCTTGAATAGCTCCTTACGCTGGTCCTTTTTTCAATGGCTTTTCTGAGGTCGGTTTCTTTAACGATGACCTTTGCAGGGTCCGGCAGTTCCCATACAGGCAGATCGCCTTTTCCGCCTGACTGCAAAGGAGGCTGCGGATATCCCATTGCCTGGTCCGACCTGCCTAGATACCGGAACCTCGTCCTCTCCATGAAATCTCTGCCCGTTCCACTCATAATACCCCTTCTTAATACCCTTTGTTGAAAGAAAGGTTTTTCATTCCTTCTTTATACTTGTTGTCCTTATGACCACAAAAGAACCTCTTCCAAAACCTTCTTCAGCTTTTTCGGGAATTTTGATCTCACTCAGGGGCCTGAATAATGCCTGCCTGATGGCAGGCTCATGGAAGCCATGCTCATAGAGCCTCGCAAGGAGATCTTCGGCCGAGTGGAAAGTGGCATTCCTGTAAAAACCGCTTTTTGATGTCTTCTTCTGGTAATCTCTCCCCAGAGGGCTATCACGCTCGATAAATGCTATAAGGAGCTTACCTCCGGGAACAAGTACGCGATATATCTCTCTGAGCGCCTTCTTCCTGTCCACAAAGCAAAGGGAAGTTACCATCAGTACAAGCCTGAGAGAGGAGTTTTTGAGCGGAAGTTTCTCTGCAACTCCCCGGATCGTGGTAACACCACGCTTCTCCGCTATTTCCAGCATCCTTCCGGAAGGATCAAGACCGTAAGTGACGCCCAGGGCAGAGGCGAATCTTCCTGTGCCTACCCCTATCTCCATACTTTTCCTGGATATTGGAACTGGTAAGAGCCCTCTTACGGCCTCAAGTTCAGAGTCGTAAACTGCCCTGTTATCATCGTACCACTTGTCGTACCGCCCGGCCTTGCTGTCAAAAATGTCTTTTCCCATGGCTACACCCAAGATCCTCTGAGTCTTTTCAGAATAGGAATCCTCAGAAGATAAAAGTGCTCACAATCCCACGGATAATCCGGGTCAGCCCCTTTTCCAGTACCTGGTGGAACAGATCGCTGCTGCAGGCAGGAAGAGGAGCATACATATAAGATATACCGTTCCCGTTCCCAGCATCCCATGTAAAGGATTGGCTGTCAGGGGCCACAGGGGCCTGATATCAGTATAAAGCAAGGAATCCAGCAATACATGGCTCCATGTTCCTGCGAGAGAGCCCAAAAACAAGGAGGCGAAAGAATAGGTCTGCCTGATCCTCAGTCTGTCCGTCACCTTCTGCAGCCGAGCCCTCTGTGAGAACAGCAGCCATGTAATTATAGCTGCGATCAAGGCTGCCCTCAGAAAATTATGGAGCAGGCCGTGAAGTGGCCAACATCCTGCAAACAGGCAGTATGCTGCCCTTATATCAATGATGATGCTTCCCAGGAGAATGGAAAAAAGATTGACCCTTTTCTCGAATGCCACTCCAATAAAAAGGGCAGGTCCAAGGTGGAATGGCGTGAAAGGCATATCCTCTCAGTTAATTATCCGGCCGTAGGGACTCTCTTCGTAGTGATGCAGGAACTGTTCGACTGCTGATGCATCCGATTCAGAGCCAAAGAGCAGGCTTGAAAGGGTAGGCCTGTTCATGTAGACTACCACCGGCTCGCCCTGAATGCCTCCAAGCTCGGCTGCCCTGTTGATGGCATAATAGAGATTCCCCAGCTCATCCACAAGACCCAGTTCCTTTGCCTTCTGCCCGGTGTATATCCTTCCGTCTGCAAGGTCTTTTACATCTTCGAGGCTCATCTGCCTGCTGTCTGCAACGTCCTTGATGAAATTCCCGTACACTTCCATGACGACCTCGTTGGCATACTCTTTCTCATCGTCTGAAAGTCCGCGCCATGAGCCTCCCATGTCCTTGAACTCGCCGGATTTTGCGACATACACATCGATCCCTTCCTTTTCATAGTAAGCTGAAGTGTTCTGGAAGGTCCATATCGTGCCGATGCTTCCGGTCATGGTGGATGGGTTGGCTACGATGAGATCTGCAGGCGCTGAGATGTGATAGGCCGCGCTGGCTGCGACATCGCCCATGGATACCACCACGGGCACTCCGCTCTCGCTGGTCCTCTTTACTTCAGAGTATATCTCCTCTCCTGCAGTGGAGGATCCGCCGGGGCTGTTGATGCGCAGGACTATGGCTTTCACGGCTTTGTCGTTAGTGGCTTTCATTATGTTGGCATTGATGTCTTCCGAAGTCGCATAACCGAAGCCCCCGGGCACACTGCTCGTGAGGAGTGTCCCCTGAACGTATATTACTGCAACTTTGTCGCCTGATGAGTAAAGTTCACCGTTGAATGACTGGTAGATGAGGGCAAAGCTTGACCCTATGACCAAAAGGAGCACTCCTACAATGGCAATGTATTGCCATCTGCGGCTTTTTCTCCTGAAAACTGGTGTTCCGCCTGCATGAGGATCCTCCAGCGAGGCTCTTTCCTCGTAATCTCTCCCTCCGTATATTCTTTCATCGGACCTCCCGGAATTGTTATTCTGTTCATTCCGGGCATGTGTCTGAGTTACTTCGCCGGTGCCGGAGTATTCAGAAGCGTTGCCTGCATCGCTCTCTGAAGATATCAGGCCGTTCACATCTTCTTCTGTTGTATTTCCATAAGAATAAGGGTATGTGTGGTATCCAGCATCAGGGGGATTGTTGTTGTCAGGATCTTTTTCACTCATTGGCAATTTCCATCCTGTATGTAAAATGAGTGTGGACATTAAAATACCTTGTGCAGTTTGCAAGCGAAATATATTTTATACTGGCAGGCAATGAACATGAGATATATTCACTGGTATTATAACGGAAACATTACCATAACGGAGAAAATACATGTCAAATCCTTCTGATAAAGCCGTGCTTGTGACATGCGGTCTTCCCTATGCCAACGGGAAAGCCCATGTGGGGCACCTGCGTACATACATTCCTGCAGATATATATGTGAGGTCCCTTAAGAAAGGAGGCAGGGAAGCTGTCTTCATATGCGGATCAGACACCCATGGCACACCCATTGTGGTAAATGCCGAGGAACTGGGTATCACGCCAAAGGAGCTCGTACAGAAATATCACGTGCACTTCGAGGAGGTGTTCCGGAAGATGGGTGTCAGGTTCGATGCCTTCGGTACCACCGACGACCCAGAGAACCACAACCGCACGCTGGATGTCGTTAACAGGCTCGTAGACAAGGGCTATGTTTATCCCAAGACCATCGAGATAGCCTACTGTCCCAAGTGTGACCGCTTCCTGCCTGACCGGTATGTACAGGGCATCTGTCCCGGCTGTGGCAAGGAGGCCCGCGGGGATGAGTGTGACCAGGGATGCGGCAAGCACCTCGAACCCGGAGAGCTTCAGGAACCCTCCTGTACCATCTGCAAGGGTCCTGCTGAGTACAGGAAACAGGAGCACTTCTTCTTCAGGCTTTCCGACTTCAGGGATTTCCTGCTCGGGCACCTGGACAGGCTTGGCGGGACACTCAATGCAAAGAACTACGCCATCGGCTGGGTAAAACAGGAGCTTACTGACTGGTGCATCACCAGGAACCTCGAATGGGGTGTCAGGTTCCCTGGACACGATGACCTTGTGGTCTACGTATGGGTGGATGCTCCCATTGGGTACATGGCATTCACAGAGCAGTGGGCCAAAGCCACCAACGGCGACTGGGAGAAGTTCTGGAAAGGCGACTGCCCCATAGTTCACTTCATAGGCGGCGACATAATTTACCACCACTGCATCTTCTGGCCTGCAATGCTCAAGGGATCCGATTACAGCCAGCCTTCTGCAGTGGTGGCTTCAGGCATGCTGAAGATTGAGGACAGGAAATTCTCGAAGAGCCGCGGTTATGTGGTATGGGTCGAGGAGGATTACCTTGACCATGGATTCCACCCGGACCTCCTGAGATACTACCTTGCGAGCTACACCTCCCACACAAAGGAGGTCAACTTCTCATGGAAGATCTTCCAGGACAAGATCAACACCGAGCTGGTGGGCGTCTTCGGCAATTTCCTGTACAGGAACCTGCTTTTTGCATACAAGAACTTCGGGGAGATCCCGGAAGGGGATATCGACCAGGCTATACTCGACCAGATAAAGGCTACAATTGATGAAGTCACCAGGGCTACCGATGAGTATGAGTTCAAGAAGGCCGCAGATACTGCAATGGCGCTGGCTTCCTACGGCAACTCCTATTTCCAGTCCAATGAGCCCTGGAAACTGATAAAGGAGGACCGTGCTGCATGTGCAAAGGTCATAAGGAACTGTGTGCAGATAGCAAAGGCCCTTATATTGCTCTTTGAACCGGTGCTGCCAGGCAGGATGGAAGAGGCCTGGGCGCAGATAGGCATGGGAACTGACGTGCACACTGCAAGCTATGATGAGGCCTTCGTGCCGGTCAAAGCAGGCACTGCACTGAAAATGCCCCAGATACTTTTCACCAAGGTGGAGGGTGATAAGATCGCAGAGATGGACAAGATCCTGAACCAGCGTGTGAAGGCTGCCATGGCAAAAGAATCGGGCAAGGAGCCTCTTGCGGAATACAAGCCGCCGATAGAGTACGATGATTTCGCAAAGCTCGATATCCGTATAGGGAAGATAGTTTCCGCAGAAAGGATAAAGAAATCCAATAAGCTCCTGCGCGTTCTGGTGGATATCGGTGACGAGTCCCCGAGGCAGGTAGTAGCGGGACTTGCCGAATTCTACAAGCCGGAGGAAATGGTGGGCAAGACCGTTAACGTGCTTGTCAACCTCAAGCCTGTGAAACTCTGCGGTGTCGAGTCCCAGGGAATGCTCCTTGCAGCCGAACTGGGGGAGAATGTCGCCCTGCTGACAGCGGACAAGGAAATGGAACCAGGCTCCTGTATAAGATGAACACTGGTCCCAAACCGATCACAAAGAACAGTTGACGGGGATTTCCCGTCAATACTTTTTAATCAATAGTTTTTATTATGTACTCAGATTGGGACTGATGATGCAGAATCTTAGTCTGCCTGTTTCTCAAGTATCATCTCAAGGTAGGATTCCCGGATGGATTGGCTCTCTTGGATGCCCATTTCCCGGAAGAAGTCAAAAATGCGTTTCCTGTGGAACTCAATATCAGAACCGGGCTCGGATTCTGCCATAAGCTCGACCTCTACAAATTCACCGAGGCCTTCCACTTTGTCAAGACAGACGAAGAAATCCCTGTACCTGAAGATGTCTCTGGTCTTGCGGACACGGCCTGACTGCTTGAACCCCAGGGACAGAAGAATGCTGCGGGCCTCGTCACCCTCAACGGCGGTCTCGAACTCCTCGCGGGTCTTGGACACCGTATCCAGTTTCCTGCCCTTGTATGTGAGCACGGAGGTGCCGTTCACACAGCGTATCCTCAGTGCCTCGTCAGTCTCTGCGAAATCCCTGTGCGGGGCATTGTAGTAAGTGTCGGATTGTTTCTCGACACCTACCGGGCGTGCGCCTATTTCCTTAAGCTTATCCTTGACCTGCCGGTGATTGGCGCGAACCTTCACTTCTACTTCGATCATGTTATGCAGGAACGAACTTTGTACCGTAATAGATCATGCCGCGCTCACCGCTCTGCCCAAGCCTCCTGAATACGGGCCTGACCTTCATGCCGATGTGCATTTCCTTAGGGTCTCCGACTATCTGGCTTGTGAGCCTCGGCCCCTCTTCAAGCTGGACAATGCCAAGCACGTAGGGAGTCTGACCCTCGAAGCCCTCAGCGGCCGTGTGAATGACGGTATAGGTGATCAGTTCCCCGTTACCGTTGAACTTGTGTTCGCCTATCTGCCCGTCACGCCTGCATGTGGGACATACGTTACGCGGGGGGTAGAAGTATTCGTTGCATGTCTTGCAGTATGTACCAACAAGATTGTACCTGGCTATCTGTTTTCTCCAAAATCTCGGTACTGACATCGTGATCACCTGTTCCTCGAGAAGATGTGTACGACAGCAGTTGCACCGGAGCCACCCACGTTATGGGTCATTCCAACCTCTGCGCCGTCCACCTGACGCTTGCCTGCCTCCCCGCGGAGCTGCTGTACTATCTCAACGGCCTGCTTGATGCCTGTTGCACCCACAGGGTGTCCGCATGCTTTCAGGCCACCGGAGGTGTTCACAGGTATCCTGCCGCCTATGGCAGTCTCTCCCTGCTGCGTCACCTTGCCGCCCTCGCCTTTCTTTACAAAGCCAAGATCCTCAATGGCGCATATCTCCGCGATGGTGAAACAGTCATGGACCTCAACAAGGTCTATGTCCTTTGGCCCGAGTCCCGCCATCTCATAGGCGCGCCTGCCTGCAACGACAGAAGCGTCCAGTGTGGTTATGTCCCTGCGGTCATGGAGGGCGATGGTATCACTTGCCTGACCGGTCCCTTTCACGTATATCGGTGTGTCAGTGTACTCATGTGCGATATCTGCAGGCGCCAGTATCACGGCTGATGCACCGTCGGTTATAGGTGAACAGTCAAAGATGCGCAGCGGGTCTGCCACCATAATGGAGCTCAGCACAGCATCCACTGTGATGGTGTTCCTGTACTGGGCTATAGGGTTGAACTGGCCGTTGAAGTGGTTCTTGACCGCAACTTCCGCAAGCTGTTCGCTGGTGGTGCCATACTTGTGCATGTGCATCCTTGCTATCATGGCATACAGCCCCGGGAAAGTGGCTCCCATGATACCCTCCCATTCCCTGTCAGCAGCTGCCGCCAGGGCAGATGATGCCTTGGATGAAGGCACATCGGTCATCTTTTCCACACCTGCTGCAATGACTATGTCATCCATTCCTGAAGCTACGGCACAGATGGCCTGCCTCAGTGCGAGTCCGCCTGATGCGCATGCGGCCTCCACACGTGTGGAAGGCACATGCAGGTTCTTTGCCAGGCCGGAGTAGTCTGCAATGAGTGCTCCGATGTGCTCCTGCTCAACGAACTGGCCACCGCTCATGTTCCCGACGAACATGGAGTCTATCTTCTCTCCTGCCACGCCTGCGTCCTCAACAGCGCCGACGCCGGCCTCAACAACGAGATCCCTGAACGAGCGGTCCCACTGCTCTCCGAAAAGTGTGTTCTTCACACCAATGATCGCTACTTCTCTCATCTTCACACCTCACGCCAACTTTATTTTTCCTTTGTGCCTTGCATACTTTGCATAATCCGCATATATCGGGTTTGCAAGAAGCTCCTCTACCTTGGGCGCACTGTTGCGTATCTCTTCTATCCTGTCAGTGACCGTTATGCTGAAAGCGTCAGCACCTGCACCTGACCCGAAGGCGGTTGCAAATATACGGTCACCTGGTTTTGCCTGGTCAAGGGTTGCTGCTATCCCCATCATGCAGGAGCCAGAGTAAGTGTTACCGAGTCTTGGGACAACAAGTCCGGGCTTTATCTGTTCCTTGCTGAATCCCAGCATTGAAGCTGCACGTGACGGGAACTTCCCGTTTGGCTGGTGGAAGACGGCAAAATCATAATCTTCAGGTTTAGTGTTCATTTTCTCCATAAGGCCCCTGGCTGCGTTGGTGACGTGCTTGAAGTATCCGGGCTCACCTGTGAAACGTCCTCCGTGTTCCGGATATGGCATGCCTTCACGTCTCCAGAAATCAGGGGTGTCGGTTGTGAAAGAGTAAGTATCTTCAATGATAGCTGTGATCTCCGATTCCTTGCTTCCTATGATAAAGGCTACACCGCCTGCAGCTGCTGTATATTCGAGCGCATCTCCGGGGGCACCCTGGGCCACATCCGAGCCTATTGCCATGCCGAGATCTATCATGCCCGAGGCAACAAGTCCCATGCATGTCTGGACTGCGGCTGTGCCGGCCTTGCATGCGAACTCAAAGTCCGCAGCTGTCAGTACGGGTGTGGCACCCACAGCTTCTGCAACTATCGTACTTGTGGGTTTCACGGCGTAGGGATGGCTCTCTGAACCTGTGTACACGGCACCAATTCTTTGCGCATCTATACCTGCCCTCCTGACTGCCGACCTTGCAGCTTCCACTGCGATGGTAGCTGTATCCTCATCCACATCGGGAAATGATTTCTCGAAGACCATTAATCCTGATTTCAATATTTCCGCATCGTCTCCCCATACTTTGGCGATGTCGTCCAGTTTTATCCTATATCGGGGAATATAGGCACCATATGAGACTATCCCTACGCTCATTTTTACACCATTTGATTTATTCCATAACGTGGTACTCGCTATATTTCTTCAGCGCCGCTACCATTTCGTCAATATCCATCGTCGTTGCAAGAAGGGGGATCCTGTCTATCTCGGCCATTTTCTTCGCCATCATGTGAACTTCGCTTCCACGAAGTCCGTGCATGACCACGGCGCCAGGCTTAAGGTTGGTGACCCTGATGGCTACCATCGGTGATTTACCGGTGGTCACCTTGGTAAAGACCATTGCGCGTTCCGTGCTCCACCCATAGAGTTTCTGGAATTCATGGGAGGAAAGCTCCAGAATGGCTTTTCTGCTGTCGACCACAGTGAATCCGTATAAGGGTTTCTCAACACCCTTGTGTACTATATCGGCTTCTATAAGGCTTGCAAGCTTTGCCACCTGGATAGGAAAAGTGTACTCGTATGTGGCATAAATGGCCTTTGATGTCTTCTCCGTAAAAAGCATCCCCTCATAAGCATGAATCTTCTGCCCTCCACGCTGCGCGTCTATCTCGAGCAGGGCTTCGACTATCCTGCTCACTATGAGAGTGCCCGGGGATTTCCTCCTGCCGCTCTCATAATCGCTGATAACCGAAGGTGATACTCCCAGATAGCCGGACAGGTCTGTTTGGGCAATCTCGAAGTTTAACCGCCATTTCTTTAATGCCTCACCAGGTTTTTCGGACAAGGTGATCTCGCCTGCCATCTTTTCTGCCAGACGCTGGCGGATTATTCCATGCGATTCCTCTTCCTTCATGCTTCACTTTCCTAAGGATAGATTCACATATATATTTAACGAATACTCTTTCGTCAATTGACGAAAGCATTATTTCCATACCGAATCAAATCATCTGATTATATATATTATGCTCTATATCTTCTATAAAAATATGTTTCTTAAAAAGCATAAAACCAATGTCAATATTTCCGAACTTGTCCTCTATCTCTCATGCCCCAGGAAAGTATATTATGCCCAGAGGGATAGCCGTGCATCCGCTGCACTTCCTTTCCCTCAGGTGGAGCACATGATCCTCAGGGAAATGGGTCTGTCCTACCCGGAACTGTTGAAAACGTATTCGTCAAAAGACGAAGAGCTTTTCAGAGCCCTGGAAGCATTGCTGTTCAGCACTGCCGAGGAAATAAAGTTCATACATCCGGAGGAACTGGCAAATATCCCGGCAGATATAATAAAGGAAGCTACAGGGAACCTGCAGCCAGGCCTTAGGACCATTGCTGAGAACCTCCTGTCCCTCTTACGCAGCGAGCATGGTTTCGGACTGGTGCGCCAGCTTGAGTCCTTCCAGCCTGGTTCGCTTCTCCATTCTGAAACGCTGGTCATTAGTGGTATACCGGCCGGAACTGTTACTATCGATGGCGTTCTCTCTCCCATGATAATCAAGACCGGTAAATGTCCTGATAATGGGCTCTGGGCCAATGACCGCCTGCATGTGACAGCCCTTGCAATGCTACTGGAAGGGGCCGGCGCTTCTCCTGTAAAGGCTGGTATTGCAACCTATGCAAGACAAGGTGTGATCCGCAGGATGAACATACGTTCTGACGACCGCAGGCAGGTGCTCAGTGTGCTCTCAAAGGTCCGCAAGATCAAGGACGGCTCCATGCCTGACAGGAAAGAGAGCTCCCTGTGCGATAGCTGCGCCCATTCTCCTGTATGCAATGTACAATCCTCCCTTGCCTCCAAGTTCTTTTAAAAAACCACATTCGACCCCAGGTTCAAAAGCCTGCTTTCTTTTCCATCCAGACGGATGCTTTTTCGCAATCTCTCCGGAGACACGGATCTACGCGGATGAACACGGATTTTGAAAAACTTCTTTTTTAGATATCCTCTCCATGTGGAATCTGCGTAGGTCCGTGTTAATATGTGTGAGGTTTCAGTAGCTAGTTCGATATCCTCCTTTTAGCCCCGGGTGTATCCAAAAAGTATTTAATTCTTGACAAATCAGGTTGCACGATGTCAAAGCCTCTTTATCTTGGTGAACTGCTCCTTCATTGGTGCCCCTCATGTAATGTCCCTGTACTTGGAAAGAAATGCTCCTGCGGTTCCAGTGCAGGCCAGGTGACGATAACGCCCCCGGGGGATATCAGGCCCGCATTCGAATATGAGATCGGCCTTATCAATTCAGTTTCCACAAGACAGTTCAATGCTCCTCTTTTACCGGAGGACCGCGTAGTTGTGCTGAACAAGTCTCCCTATGATGACCGGATGGAGGAGATCATCGTTGATGGTGAGGTTGTGGGCAACATAAGGTTCGAGCTTGAACCTCTCAAATGGGCGCTGCTCCTGAGAATTGCTGGTGCCAGGCGCATATTTGATAGCGCTGATCATTCTTCCCTGAAAGGATGGGTGGTCATAGACCGTGGTGCTGAGAAGTTCATTCTCGAGGGCGCCAGTGTTCTTGCGCCGGGAGTCTTTGATGCCGACCCCGATATCATAGAAACCGATGAGGTAGTGGTGCTCACACGTGACGGAAAGGTGCTTGCAACAGGCAGGGCCCGCATGTCAGGTGCCAGGATGCTTGAAAGGGGCAAGGGTGTGGCAGTGAAGGTGCGCACCAAGGAAGCCCCTGCAGATATAACAGTTCCTTCAGGCGGCCAGACATGGGATGATGTCGTTGTAGCAAATGAGAGATATCTAGAGGACTTTGTCGAGCGCTCGCGCAGTTTCATCCGCAACGTGGCGTCCTCTGTGGACAGGCCGGTGACAGTATCCTATTCAGGAGGCAAGGACAGCCTCGCAGTGCTGCACCTGGTGAGCGAATGTATGGATGACTATGAGCTCCTGTTCGCTGATACCGGGATCGAGTTCCCTGAGACCGTTCAGAATGCCCTTGAGATTGCGGAACTGTACGGTAAGCCTCTGAGATCCATAAGTTCTGGCAATGCTTTCTGGGATTCCATAGTCAACTTCGGTCCTCCCAGCGTGGAGGCCAGATGGTGCTGCAAGGTCTGCAAGCTGGGTCCCATCACACAGATAATAGATGAGAACTATGAGGACGGCTGCCTTACATTTATAGGCCAGAGGAAGTATGAATCCGATACACGTGCAAAAAGTGAGAGCGTCTGGAAGAATCCCTGGGTGGGTAACCAGGTTGCTGCGGCTCCTATCCAGAACTGGACAGCGATGCATGTCTGGCTGTATCTGTTCAAGAACAAGCTGCCTTACAATCCTCTTTACGAGAAGGGTTTTGACAGGATCGGCTGCTGGCTCTGTCCTTCATGTTCGCTGGCAGACCTTATAAGGCTCAAGGATACTCATCCTGAGATGGAGAAGAGGCTGAACGACTACCTGCTTTCTTATGCAAAGGGCATGGGTCTCTCTGAGGAGTGGGTGCGGTACGGTCTCTGGAGATGGAAGAAGCTGCCACCTCAGTTAAAGGAGATAGCGTCCAGGAAAGGGATAGGTCTCATACCCCGAAGTGATGTCCCTTCAGTGCTGAACTTTGCGGTCACCTCCGGGTACAGGCCATGTAAACAGGGTGGTGTCTCAGCAGAAGGCAGTTTCAATACTGCTATCGATCTTGAGAGGCTGGAATCCACATCCATGCTTGAGGCAGTCGGAAGTGCAGCCTATATGGAGGGCGTTGTTTCGCTGCTCCACGGTGAGGACAGGGTGCAGGTCTTTGCCTCGGGAACAGTGACAGCCCGCAGTGACACTGACAAAAAGGCGCGGTCCCTGATGCACAATGTAGAGCTCTCTGTCCGAAGGGCGCTGCTCTGCAGTGGCTGCGGGGTATGTGTGGGAAAATGCCCTCATGGTAAGATAAGGGTGCTCAGGGGAGCAGCTGTCATAGTAGAAGGCTGCACTCATTGTGGAAAGTGCATAGATGTATGTCCTGTGGTCAGGTTCAGCCCCTGAGCCCCTATTTTCTCTGGATCCGTATCTCTGCTCGATTGAAGATTGACTGACCAGAATATTTATACAGGATAGGCGCCAATCTCATACGGTGATTTTTTGCTAAAAAGGGCACTGCTCAGCGTTTCTGACAAGACCGGAATTGTGGATTTTGCTCGGGGTCTCGAAAAACTCGACGTACAGATCATTTCGACTGGCGGTACTGCGCGTATCCTGCGTGATGCAGGTATAAATGTCACAGACGTTTCAGAGGTTACCGGTTTTCCTGAAATGATGGGTGGCAGGGTGAAGACCCTTCATCCGATGATACACGGCGGGATCCTGTGTGTCCGTGATGACCACGACCACATGGGCGAGGCAGAGAAGGTGAATGTGCAGCTTATAGATATGGTTGCAGTGAACCTTTACCCCTTTGAGGTCACGGTCTCAAAAGAAGGGGTCCTGCTTGAGGAGGCCATAGAGAACATCGACATCGGTGGGCCTGCAATGCTGCGCTCGGCCGCCAAGAACTATCGCTCAGTGACCGTTATCTGCGACCCGGAGGATTACGGGCATGTGCTCAAGGAACTGCGTTCAAGCGGGGTGGTCTCTCAGAAGACACGCGAGCAGCTGGCAGTAAAGGCCTTCAGGCACACTGCAGATTATGATGCGACCATCGATACCTATCTCAGCAAGGAACTCCTTGGCGAGGAAGTCCTGCGCATGAGCTTCAACGGAGGCGTGACCCTCAGGTATGGCGAGAACTGGCACCAAGATGCAAAGTTCTATAAGGAGGTAGGAGTGTCCGGTCCCTCTCTTGCAAATGCAAGACAGCTGCACGGTAAAGAGCTGTCCTATAACAATTATATCGATGCTGACAATGCCCTTCAGACCGTGAAGGAGCTCGGAAATGGAAAACCTGCTGTTGCCATCGTCAAGCACAACAATCCCTGCGGCCTGGCTACGGGGAACACTCTTCTCCAGGCGCTTCAGGCAGCCTGGGACGGTGATCCCATATCCGCTTTCGGAAGCATTATCTGCACTAACACTGTTTTCGATCTCAAGGCAGCAGAATTCCTCAACGGTAAGTTCGTCGAGATCATCCTCGCGCCGGGCTTTGAGCACGATGCCCTGGAATATCTGAAGAACAAGAGCGCAAACCTGCGGCTGCTTGAGCTTCCGCAGTTCAGCGAGGAGTTTTCAGTGGATGACACTTATAAATATATAATTGGTGGCATGCTGAAACAGGCCCGCAATATAGGTATATATGATAAGTGGGAGACCGTTACAAAGATCCCGTTCCCTGAGGAACTGCGTTCCCTTTCCGAGTTCAGCCTGCATGCATGCAAGTGCGTTAAATCCAATGCAGTGACCCTGGCCTATGAGTATGATGAAGGGTGCTATATGATGCTTGCCATGGGAGCCGGACAGCCCAACAGGGTGGACTCCATCAGGAAGCTGGCAGCCACCAAGGCAAGGGAGAATCTGGCTGTTATCTATGAGCGTGAAAAGGTCGATATGCCCTTTGATGACTACTGCAGGCAGGTACTTTCAAAATGTGTGATGGCCTCAGATGCCTTCTTCCCCTTTGATGACAGTATAGTCCACGCTGCTGAGAGTGGCATAATGTTCATCCTCTCGCCAGGCGGCTCCATAAGGGACAATGAAGTGATTGCCACTGCTGACAGGCTTGGTGTATCCATGGTGTTCACCGGGATGAGGCACTTCCTGCACTGATCTGTGTTCACTGGTGCCTGCAGAGCTTCTTATATGAAGCTCTGCAAAGTCTTAGTATTGTTTTCTACAAAGAAAATAATTTTAAAACAATGCTTTGTCTGCAAAAGAAGGCTCGAGAAGTCCTGTAATTTTTTTTACGGCGACAACATTTATAAATAATTAAATGTAGATGGTTTAATACAGGATTTTCCCTATTATATCCAAATCTAATTTCCTTGAAAATACAGCGTGATTGCAGTGAAATCAAAAGGATTGCTGAGCATATTGACCTTTTCTGAAAAAAGGAAGGATATTCTGTTCCTGCTTGAGCGGGCTCCGAGCACTCTCTCGGAAATAAGGGACCACTTCAACGTGTCTTCCCCTGAGATCTCTCCCAGGATCAAGGAAATGGAAGCGGCTAACCTAATCCAGCGGGTCGATAAGCACTACCACATAACATCCATAGGCAAGGCAATATCTAAACACTATAAGCCGTTCCTGGATATACTGGAGACCATAGAGAAGAACGAGTCTTTCTGGTCGGAGCACCTTGTGGATGACATCCCTCCTTTCATGCTTGAAAGACTCGCAGACCTCTATGAATGCGAGGTGATTGCGGATCCGCTCGAGAACATCTATGAATCCCATAAGATATTCCAGCAAAACATTATTAAATCAACTACCTTAAAAGGCGTCTCCACTATATTCATTCCCAGTTATCCTGATTTCTTTGTTGGCCTCGCCAAGGACAGGATACCGGCAGAACTGGTATTGACAGAAAAGGTGTTTTCTAAGGTAATGTCCGAACACGGGGACAAACTGCAGGTATTCCTGGATTCCCCTTCCTCGGAACTTTACATCATCGAGGATGCCCGGGTTGCTTTTGTGGTTACGGACTATTTCTTCTCCCTCTCTCTGTTCTATGCCAACGGGTCCTATGACCCACGCAACGATCTGGTGGGCTATGACGAGTCTGCGCTTAAATGGGGAAATGATCTTTTCGAGTACTATAAAGGTATGTCCCGCAAGATCACCTCCATTTGAGTCTGTTCATGCCAGCATGCTGCCAATGGTTCTGAGGCCGACTATGGAGCTTGATTCCCCGTCCACCACGAACAGACGTTTTGCTCTTCGCTCACTGCTCTCTATATCCACGGGATGTGTAAAATTGTGGATGCTCACTATTCCTGCAAGGAGGCTATAGAATAGTATGACCGGCTCAAAACCTATTATACCTTTCAGCAGGAAAAGCAGCAGTATGGCATGTGAAGCCAGGTGCATGCAGAACAGCAATGCTCTTGTCCTGCTTTCTCCAAGGCTTACCGGCAGTGTGTTTATCCCTGCAAGCATGTCGCCCTTGAGATCTTTGAAATCATAGATGGTGGAATTGACAAAGAGTTTCATGCCGAAGAAGAGGAATACTATCAACGTGGCAAGAGAGGCCTGCTCGCTATGGCCTGCTATCCCGGCTATGAATGCTCCCCACGTAAGTCCCACTACAGTGTTCTTTACTCCCATGCCGCCTTTGAGTTTGAGCCTGAGCTTTCCCAGTTTAAGCCCTTTCGTATACAGGTAGCCTGTCACAAGCGGAAGAAAAGCGATAGTGATCATTCCTGCCCTGGCAAGGATCGCTGCCCCCACAACAAAACATACCAGGCATATAAAGAGCGTGAACTTTTTAGAAGCACCTTTTAGTTCTGTCCTGTTGACGGCGTCTTCCTCACAATCCATTGCCCTGTCCAGGGTGTAGACCGAGTATATTATCAAACCCCCGGCGATGCAATGTAAAACGATATGTTGTGCCTGTATGAGGAGATAGGCAATGTATATGCGCAACGCGCCTGAAATAGATACAAGCACCGAACTCCTCAGCAGACTGAAGGTTGCTAATAAGTTGGGGCTGAAGAGAAGATTGTTTTGTTCGTATTTCCTGAATGCAAATCCTGGCAATTTTATTGTACTGTTAGAACTCATAGTATTAAATGTTCAGTAACAGGGCAATATTAGTTTCCTGTTATAATCTTATATGATTAAACTAAACTTTGCTTGCTGTTGAAATTCAAAAGAGTTCCAGTATTTGCTTTTCCACAATCTGTGACAGGCTTTCCATTTAATGTGATTGCCTTCCTGTTGTGTGATGTAATAAATATGGGTTGTTATATATAAATTCTCTTATGTCGTTTTGCTTTATCGGCAGCCTGCATATATCTCCAGTCTATATTATATGATCATACTAATGTTAGTCCAAGATTAATATATATACGTCAAATAACAACTAACGAATGGCATAATCTTATCATGCCTATCTCAGTTACTTAACTGACAGAATGATATACCTGTGATATCGGGGCTTTATGTTGAAAAACGAATGTGGCTGTAAAATTCCTATCTATGGCTTCGGTGATGGAAAAATGGAGCATGCTTCTCTGTATAGTGCTTTATCGAGCCTTGATTGCAGTCCGGTCTACTTTAGTGAAAATAGCAATTCGTGCTACTGGTTTGACTCAAGAGGCCTTGGTCTTCGCATCCCCGGGACAGATGAAGTGCATGATGTCAGCTACCCGGCCCGCTTTCAGTCAATGGTCGAGACAGTATTCAAGTCCATCTATTTCAATGAAACTGTTAATATTGGCCGTTTCTCGGACAATCTCCTGTCCCGGGTCAGAGAAGCCGTTGATCTTGGATGCGGTTCTAATGAAGGGATAATCATCTTTATCTCCTGGAGATCCATTGCCCTTATAATTCTCTCCGGAAGAGGTCCCGGAATGGGTGATATTGACGTCACGATTGGGGATCGTGAGTACAGTATTCCTTGCTGAGCGGATACCTCATTCTGCCGGGGTTTGATTCTCCTCTGCATGGGCAGATTCTCCTGAACTCCACTGTTCTGCACGCAGGAGGAAGTAACCTGCAAGTCCAAAGAACGCAGGTGCTATGGGTACTGTCATGAAGGAACCGTTCCAGACCGCCAGGGAACTTACCAGTGTGAGCACAGCACATACAATGAGCAGGACCCCTGTAGTGCCGGTCCTTATCCTGAATTCCAGCTGGTCCCTGCTGAGCTCATAAAAGACAAGGATGATGCAAAGCATTGAGGCCAGGAACCATGCAACGGTCCTTAATGAAGGTAAAAGCCCTCCATAGGACAGCATGGACAGTTGCCGGATAACATTTACGAAAAGGGTGCCATACTGGCTATCAAAATTGGCGTACAGCACTGATAATTTGATACCCCATCCGCTTGAGTAGCTGCTGGTGTAGAAATAAAGTTCCCATGGGACAGCAAGGCATATAGCTGGCAGCAGTTTCCTCATTAGTGGTATTTCTTGCGGCTGGATTTTTATATGGACCATGAAATATAATATTATCTTCTGTTATATATTGTTCTCCCCATCAAAAGAGCACCTATATATACTACTAGATGTTCTATATATTCGTCAAAAACAAGGCCTTTAGAGGGATTATAATAGAAACAAGAAAAGTTCAGCAAACGGGTGGCTCCACATATATTATTTCCCTTCCCAAGACATGGGCGGATAAGGTCGGTATCAAGACCGGCAGCAGGCTCAGTTTATATCCTCAGCCGGATGGGAAACTTATCATCGACCCGGTACATGATGCTCCTCCTGTAAAGAAATGCCAGATAGATGTTACCGGAAGGATGGGCGATATCCTCAAACGGGATATAATAGCCGCGTATCTTGTAGGCTCCGACATCATCGAGATAAAAGCTGACCGCATCCTTGCGGACCAGAAGAACATAATCCGGGAGATGTGCTACAAGCTTATCGGCCCGGAGATCATAGAAGAGACTGCAAAGAAAGTGGTCATTCAGGACCTGCTCAATCCGGATGAGATCTCGATAAAAAAGAGTGTGCGCAGGATGTTCCTTATATCGAACTCCATGCATATGGACGCTATAAAAGCAATCAAGACCCTTGATACTGACCTGGCTCTTGATATCGATCACAGGGATGATGATGTTGACCGTTTGTTTCTCCTGACCGCAAAGCAGTACCGCGCAGTGCTCAGGGGGGCAAAACTTCCGGACGCTGCTGATGCTTCCATAGATGAGTACCACGACCTGAGGATGGCGGCAGGACCTATAGAGCGCATTGCCGATCATGCCCGTAAGATCGCCAGAGTGACTTTCTTACTGAAGCAGCCTATACCTGATGATGTAATGGACATGATAGAAAGGACCAGCGACCTCTCCAGGAAGATAGTTGAGGATGCTATAGATTCTCTATATAACTTTGATGTAGACCTTGCCAACCAGGTCATCGAGAGGGTCGCAAAGATGGAACCTTTGCTCAAGCACCTCTACGAGGCCAGCCTCAGGATCGAATCCCACGAGGCAATCGTTGCTCTGGGAACCGTTGTTGACAGTATTGACCGGACTGCCGATTATGGCGCCAATGTTGCGGAGATTGCCATAAATTCGGCAATGGCAAGGCAGAAATAACCATGTGCTGATATCTGGTAACTATTATTGCCGGAGTCATATAATAACAATTATATTCCAGTGATCGTTTATACTAGAATAACATTCAAAAGATCAGTTAATTCGCCTCATGGAGGGAATGAATGGGCGTAATAAGAAAAATAAAAAGGAACTTTGCAGACCTCTTTAAGAAACTGTTCAAAAAACAGAATGCGCGTATTGGTATATATGGCCCCCCTAATGCCGGTAAGACTACTCTTGCAAACAGGATCCTCAGGGACTGGACAGGGGATGCCATGGGTTCTGTATCACATATCGCCCACGAGACAAGACGTGCAAGGCGCAGGGAGGGTGTGACCATAAAGACTAACGGCGGTTCTATCACCCTTGATATCATCGATACCCCCGGACTTGCCACAAAGATAGATTTCCATGAGTTCATGGAGCAGGGTATGGACGAGAATGAGTCCAAAAGACGTGCAAAAGAGGCTACTGAAGGTGTGATCGAAGCTGTCAAGTGGCTCGACAACCTTGACGGAGTCATTCTTGTGATGGACGCCACAGAAGACCCTTTCACGCAGGTCAATGTGACAGTTATAGGCAACATGGAAGCCCGTAGTCTTCCTCTCCTTATTGCAGCCAATAAAGTGGACCTTCCTGATGCCTCCCCCTCTACGATCAGGGATGCCTTCCCACAGCACCCGATGGTATCTATATCTGCCCTGGAAGGTAAGAACATAGATACTTTATACGAAGAGATCGCAAAGAGGTTTGGGTGAGTATAATGCAGGGTTTTCAGATGGATTTGGTCTCAGAGCACAGGCTCGCTGAAATGACCCCTGTGGAAAAGGTCAGGTTCATTATCGATGAGGTGAAGGAGGGTAAGATTCTTGTCCTTGAAAAGGGTTTAAGCCCGGAGGAGGAAGCAAGTCTCATTGAGATGACCATGACACTTATCGAACCTGACGGTTTTTCCGGTATAGAGATGGAAAGTTATCCCGGCGAAGTGGATACGTCGATTTTCGGAAGGCTCTTAAAGAAGAACACCCTCAAGACAAGAATGACGGTGATCGGGCCTGCGGACCAGTTGAAGACTCTCAGGAAAGACCGCAATATGATAAGTGCTCTCATCTCGACACAGAAGTAATTGCGTGAACCTTAATGCGAATAAAAGATGACAAAGAACCCCTGATATCTCCTCATCTTTCCCTCTCTTCCTTTGAAATGGGGAGAGATGACGTGAATGTGGTATGTACCTATGGTAAGATCTCCATATGGTTCGGGCGTCAGGTGCCCGATCTGGTAATAGGCCAGATACTTCTCGGGATGTCCCGGATAGACCAGTCAACCGTGCATGAGCTCGAGGTGATATGTGATTTCGATGAGATCACATATTATGAGAGCAACGGATATGTGCTGGTGTCCTATGCAAGGACAAAAGAGGGTTACAGGACCACATTCAATATTCCTTTTTCCAGCAAGAAGGCCTTGTTCGCCCTTGCAGGCTCCATAAGCAGAGGACTTAAGAAGGAGGACATCGTCGTGGACTGCTACTGGACCGGAGATGACTCTGATATCATGCGTCTGTATGAGGAGCTCAGTGGCATTGACGGCTGGAAGATAAAAAACATCAACTATAAGGAAGATGTAAAAGATAAGAATTATGATTATTGATTAGCTTGATGTGTGAGGTTCCTTATTATGGCAGATGCAAACTCTCCCGAATGTACAGAATGTTATCATCTTAAATCTTCTATACTCCTTATGGCCCATCATCTTGAAAGGGTCGCACAGGAACTCGATGACGATTCCATAAAGCAGATGCTTTCAGCTATCCTGAAAGCAAGACGTATCTTCGTCCTGGGTGCGGGAAGATCCGGACTTGTTGGCCGTGCTTTTGCCATGAGGCTCATGCACCTTGGCCTTTCTTCCCACGTGGTCGGTGAGACTACAACACCGGCTGTCAGCACTGAGGACACCATCGTCGCCATATCCGGCTCAGGCCAGACCCGCTCAGTATCGGACCTTGGAAAAGTTGCCAAGGATATCGGGGCTACGGTCATAGCCATAACCTCCAACAAGGATTCAAAGCTGGGTAATCTTTCGGATGTAGTCGTTGTGCTTCCCGGAAGGACCAAGGACGATGCAGGAGGATACCTGGAGCGCCACATGCGCGGTGAGTACACATACCTCACTCCGCTTGGCACTTCCTTCGAGACCTCTGCAAGCGTATTCCTTGATGCCGTGATCGCCGAACTTATCTACATCACAGGCGCATCGGAAGCTGATCTCAAATCCAGGCACACCAATATCGAATAAGAGGGATATGATGACTTCTCCCAGGTTTGCACAAAGGGTGCTGAACATCGACATATCCGGTATCAGGAAGATGTTCGAAGCCGCAGGGTCCAATGCCATCAATCTAGGACTCGGGCAGCCGGACTTTGATACTCCTGCTCACATCAAGCAGGCCGCGATCGATGCCATCAACGAGGGTTTCACAGGTTATACCCATGGGGCGGGTATGCCTGAACTCAGGCAGGCACTAAGCTCCAAATTCGAGAGGGAGAACAATTTCAGTGTAACCCCCAATGAGGTAATTGTTACCTCCGGGGCATCGGAAGCTCTGGAACTGGCTATTGCATCCCTTGTTAACCCTGGTGATGAGGTGCTCATCGCAAACCCTGGTTTTGTTTCCTATAATGCCCTTGTGGAACTCATGGGCGGTAAGGTGACCTCAGTTCCTCTTGCAGATGACCTCACATTGAGGCCCGAGGACATTGTGGAGAGGATCACTCCGCGTACAAAGGCATTCATTGTCAATTCCCCGGCAAACCCGACCGGTGCCGTGCAAAGCAGGAGTGACATGAAGGCCTTTGCAGAGATTGCCGATGACCATGGCATCACGCTTATCTCGGACGAGGTCTATGAGCATTTCATCTATGAAGGAGAACATGTGAGCCCTGCCCGGTACTCGGACAATGTGATAACCATCAATGCGACCTCCAAGACGTACTCCATGACTGGCTGGAGGCTTGGGTACATTGCCGCAAGGCAGCAGTATGTTGACCAGATGATAAAGGTACATCAGTATGTACAGGCATGCGCCAACTCCATTGCCCAGAAGGCAGCCCTTGCAGCACTGAACGGTCCCATAGAGCCTGTGGTGCAAATGCGCGAGGAGTTCAGGCAGCGCAGGGACATGATCGTCAAAGGCCTGAACTCCCTTGGCATGAGATGCGACCCACCCAGGGGCGCATTCTACGCATTCCCTGAAGTCGATGACTATCTGGGGGTCGTGGCGAAATGCATCTCAAACGGTGTTGTCGTTGTGCCGGGAACTGCCTTTGGGAGCGGCGGAGAGGGTCATATGCGCCTGTCCTATGCCACCTCCCAGGCAGAGATAAAAAGAGCTCTTGGGATTATGGAAAAGATCCTTTGAGAGAAACAGGGATCACTCTGTTTCATTCTCGTTGTTCTTATTTTCCTCTATCATTTTCACAAGCCTGTCCATGACCTCAGGGATACCGTCCCCTGTCATCGTGGACATTTTCATGTCAACTAAATCCAGTTCCCTGAACTGTGGAAGATCGGACTTGTTCGCAACCACCAGTATGGGTAGCGGGAACTGCTGCCTGACCTCGTTGAGCATGTTCTCCTGGTCTCTGATCTCATATCCGCAGGTCTCAGTGGGGTCGATTATGAACAGGACTACCGCCTTGAGATGTTTCAGTGCTGAGATAGCCTGCAGCTCGATCTCATTTCTCTCTGACATGGGCCTGTCCAGCAGTCCCGGAGTGTCCATCACCTGGTACCTGTCATTGCCTATCATGAAGTGTCCGATGGACACGCCTTTTGTTGTGAAGGGGTATGGCGCTATCTCTGGTGTTGCCCCGGTAGCCTTTGATACGAAACTGGATTTGCCTATGTTGGGATAGCCTGCGACGACGATTGTGGGTTCATCATGTACTGCAGGCAGCTTCCTCAGCTTGTTGCGCGCCTCGTTGAGCAGCAGCAGTTCCTTATCGATGGACTTCATAATGGACCCCATACGTCCAAAGGCCTGCTTCCTCACCATGATGGGGTCTTTTGAGCGGCGCATCTTTCCTACGTGTTCCCTGGCCACTTCATGTATCTTGGCGCTTGCCCATTCTATCCTGCCCAGGGCCTTCCTCAGCTCATCGACACCTACAAGTATATCGGCCAGCTCGTAGTAGAAGGGCTGGACCCGGTCGAAGCTGGGGAAGCGGCGCACCGCATTTGAGAGGTTATCGGTAAGTATGTTGGCCGCGGTCAGTATCATTGACTCATTGGCCTTGAGAGATGTCTCCCTTCCGGTAATTGTCTTACCGGACATTGCGCGGGTGGCTCTCCTGAATGCCTTGTCCACGAGTTCATCAGATGTAGGGACAGTGTGGATTTTTTCAAATATCATGATCTCTTTACCTGCTCAGGGGTAATCACCTTTACATATAAATTGGTGTTCCTCCCCTTTAAAAATATATTCTTCAATAATATCTATCTGATATACTACAAATATATATATCCCTTTTGAGTATGTATTATTATTCAGGGAACGGTGATTTCATGGAGCTGGCTCCTATCCAAAAAGATATTCTGATCGCATTAATTAATCTTCAGAGAGAGAAAGATCGTGCTGTAAAGGGCGAGGAGATCGCCGAACTCATAAACCGCAATCCAGGTACTGTTAGAAATCAGATGCAATCCCTGAAAGTGCTTGGGCTCGTTGAAGGTGTCCCCGGTCCCAAAGGGGGATATAAGGCCACCGGCGATGCCTATGAAGCTCTCAGCATAACAGCCATGGATCATGAAGCCGTGGTGCCGCTCTTCAGGAACGACAAGCTGGTGGATGGCGCAACTGTGGCTGAGATAAGTTTCACCACGGTCAGGCACCCTGACATGTGCCACGGTAACATAAAGGTACTTGGCAGCATAAAAAGCTTTGAACAGGGTGATAAGGTGCAGGTGGGCCCGACGCCTGTAAATAAGCTGGTGATAAGCGGGGAAGTGGTGGGCCGTGACGATACGCAGAACACCCTGGTCTTCTGTATAAGCGAGATGATCTCACTTCCCAAGAAACCTGTAAAGAACTATGCCCACATGAATATCATTTCCATCAATATCGGTGCCAGTATCCAGGAAACTGCAAGATTGCTCGTAGACCACGGTATTCACGGCGCACCTGTAAAGGACAACGAGGAAATAGTCGGGATAGTCACCCTGACAGATATAGGGGATGCCGTGGCAAGTGGCAAGATGACCGCAAGGGTCAAGGACATCATGACAAAGGAACTTATCGCGGTGGATGCCGAGACATCCCTATATGATGCCGTTAAGATATTCGACAAGCACAACATAGGCTTCCTGCTGGTATCTTTCGAGGGGGTTCCCAGAGGTGTCCTGTCAAAGAAGGATGTATTCCACGAATTGACAATATACTGACAGAAACAGAGATATCAGTGGAACTGGTATCTCTCTTCTTACTTCTTCCTGGTATTCCTTATTTCCTGCGCTTTTTGAACTCTTCTGCGATCTCCACGAGGGAGATGTCCTTTGCCGCAAACATCACCAGCAAATGGAAGAGCAGGTCGGCAGACTCCGAGATGATCTCTTCCCGATTGTCATTCCTGACTGCCAGTATGGTTTCGATGGATTCCTCTCCCACTTTCTCCAGTATCTTGTTAATGCCTTTCCTGTGATTCAGCAGGGAGCAGACATAGGAACTATCCACCGGCGTGTTCTTACGTTCAAGTATGACTTCGTAGATCTCGTTGAGAATGGAAAGGTCAGCATCAGGCATAATGACTCACATCAAAAAATAATATGGTGACGTTGGTGTAATCCATCACAATATGACGGGAGCGTGTTGGTATTCCAACGTCTGAAACTATCATATGAATTTTCTCATATATTTGTTTTGGTATCTTTCTCCAAAAAAGACAGAGCACGGTGTGCTTATATCTTTCTCGGATCAGTGATCTCTCCGGTAAGCGCGGAGGCCGCTGCTGTTGCAGGGGAGCTGAGATAGACAAATGATTGCGGGCTTCCTTCCCTTCCTTTGAAGTTCCTGTTGGATGTAGCCAGGCCGATCTCGCCATCCCCGAGAAGCCCGAAAGAGCCTCCCATGCATGGTCCGCAGCATGGTGATTCCACCATTGCGCCGGCTTCCATGAACTGCTCGATGTAGCCTGCCCTGAGCACCTTCATGTATTCGGTCCTGGAGGCGGGTATTATAAGCAGCCTGACACCTTTTGCAACGGGCTCGTCACCCATCATCTTGGCAACTACCTCTATGTCCTCGAACCTGCCGTTGGTGCATGATCCTACGAACACCTGGTCTACCTTGATGCCTTCCACCTCGCTTACGGGTTTCACGTTGTCCACGTTGTGAGGACAGGCGACCTGGGGCTCGAGTTTGCTGACATCGTACTCTCTTACTTCTGAGAATACAGCATCCTTGTCTGACTTCCAGCAGGAGTCCAGTTTGAATCCGGGGATGCGTTCCTGCAGGTACTTCTCCGTCACCTTGTCGGCCTCGATGATACCTGCCTTGCCGCCCATCTCGATAGCCATGTTGGAAACAGTCATACGCTCGGACATTGGCATATCCCTGACAGTTGAGCCTGCGTATTCTGCGGCCTTGTACCTTGCTCCCTCGGCGCCTACGTCTCCTATCAGGTGAAGGATGACATCCTTGGAGTACACATGCTTCGGAAGCTTTCCGTTGACCTCGAACCTGATGGTCTCGGGAACCTTGAACCAGAGCTTGCCGGACGCAAAGACCGCAGCCATGTCAGTCGAGCCTATGCCTGTGGAGAATGCGCCGAGTGCGCCATAGGCGCAGGTGTGTGAATCGGAACCGACTACAAGGTCTCCGGGCTTAACATGCCCCTTCTCTGGCATGACCTGGTGACACACGCCCTCATAAACGTCATAATTGATGATGCCCTGCTCCTTTGCGAATTTCCTGAGCATTGTATGATTCGCAGCAGCGTTAAGGGAATCTGCAGGCACCTGGTGGTCAAAGAGGATCACTATCTTGCTGGGGTCCCAGACCTTTTTCTCTTCCTTGTCCCGCATGATCTCATAAAACCCTTCCACAGCAAGGGGTCCTGTGATATCATGGGTCATTGCCCTGTCTATGTTGGCCATTACGAATTCGCCGGCTTTTACCGTTTTCCCGGAAGCCTTGGAAAAGATCTTCTCAGAGATCGTCATTGCTTGGTCAGTGTTGGTAGACATATTGATCAGTCTGTGATTTAATCCTTGATGTTATGATCGCTTACTATCCTGAGGGTAGTTCTGTGACTGCCTGTGCTGTCATGTACTATATAGTTAATAATACCTTCCCGTATATTCGCAATGGCCTTATTAATATTTTCAGGTCCCTTCCGGAAACCCTC
>JASKKT010000018.1 GCA_030154025.1 Methanolobus sp. | reverse complement strand
CAGAACCCAGATCGCGTTTCTGGAGCACGGTTCGAGGTATCTCACTGCGTTCGATACCTCCAGAAGTGTAAAATGATAAAAGTGGGCCCGCGGAGA
Source organism: Methanolobus sp. (assembly GCA_030154025.1). Classification (GTDB taxonomy): domain Archaea; phylum Halobacteriota; class Methanosarcinia; order Methanosarcinales; family Methanosarcinaceae; genus Methanolobus. The sequence continues at coordinate 44,762 of JASKKT010000018.1, read as the reverse complement.
TTCGAACTCCGGACCTCCGCCGTGTGAAGGCGACGTCATGACCAGCTAGACCACGAGCCCATGGACAAGAGGTGTAAATGGATATGCAAGGCTATATAATTATCGCATCGAAAGTGATGCAGAGTTCAGTTGGACCTTGTCCTTACAAGGGCATAGGTGATGAGCGATATAAGCACTGCGCCGCTGATTACTGACAGGAGGGCTATTTCCTGAGGCAGGTAACTGTAGGCCAGTATCGCTATCAGCGTTCCGGCCACGAATGCAACCGGTATCAGCACAGAGTTTTTCACAAGCTCTTTTTGGTCTATGTCGAACGTGGTCATGATATATCCAGTCCATTATGGTTAACATTTATTATATATTTAAGGATGTATTGATGTCCGGGTATTTAAATCTATCTGATATCCCGGTGTAAAAACAACTGGCTGCAGGTAGTATCCTGAAAAATGGTATCCTGAAATCTCACGTATTGATATCTGGTCACCCGGCTTATATGCCTGCGGCAATATACGCCAGCACCAGGTAACGTGCAAACTTCCCGATGAAAACATAAATGGAGAATATCCTGAAATTGAGCTTCATAAGCCCTCCTGATACCGTAATGGCATCGCCTATGAGAGGCACCCAGGTAAACAGCAGGGCATACGAGCCATACCGTGTAAACCATCTGTCCGCCTTCTCGAGTTCCTTCCTTGAAATGGACAGGTATTTCTCTATGACCCCTGTACGCCCTTTAAGGCCTATGTAGTATGTTGTGCAGGCTCCCAGGTAATTACCTGTCGTTGCTAAGAGGACCATTGCGGAAAGATCATAACCGGACCTTATAAGCAGTACCACAAGAGCTTCTGAGCCTATGGGAAGGATAGTTGATGCCAGGAAACTTGTGATAAAGAGGCTCATGTAGGCATAGGCGGATACAGAGATCATGAGCTGCTCAAACATTAAACCCTCTTTTGTCGTGCCCGCTTAAGAACCTATGCCCGAAGCAGGCCATATCCGATCACCCTGCACTGAATTGTCAGAAAGACTCTTTGATTTCCTGCTCTTAATCTGATTATTTTGGCAAAGGAAAATTTATTATATATAATGTATGGCTATAATACTACATTTAACGGCCCGAAGACAGAAACAACCGGTATGCAGCATGAGTGATAAAAACAGATCGAAAATACTCGTTGTCGACGACGATATCCTTAACGTCAGGTTAATCGAAGCCCATCTTATGGCTGATTACGAAGTGAAGGCTGCCTACAGCGGGGAAGAGGCTCTTGATATCATTGATTGTGAAAAACCCGACCTTGTGATCCTTGATGTCATGATGCCAGGCATGAGCGGCTATGAAGTGTGCAGCAGGATAAGATCCTCAAAGGAGACCTGCTTCATTCCGGTCATCATAGTCACAGCCCTCTCTTCCAGAGATGACCGTATGGAAGGTATAAAGGCCGGTGCCGACGAGTTCCTTACAAAACCCGTTGACAGGTTTGAAGTCATGACCAGGGTAAGGACCCTGTTAAAAAATAAACTGCTCTACGATGAACTGGCTGCAGAGAGCCAGAAGGCAAAGCAGTATCTGGATATTGCAGGCAGCATGATCGTTGCCATAGATGCGGACCACAAGGTCACCCTCTCCAATTCCAGATGTAACGAAGTGCTTGGTTATGCTGAAGGGGAACTTATCGGATCAGACTGGCTGGAACGTGTTATTCCCCCGGAAGAGCGATCTCTCACCGAGTCCCTGTTTGCGAGGGCTGCGACGGATGTTCCGTGTGATCCTGAAAGTTTCGAGGGCCATGTTATTACCAGGGCCGGGCAAAAAAGGCTGATAAGCTGGCGTAATTCCTTTATCAGTGATAGTTCCGGTAAGATCGCAACCATCCTCTGCTCCGGCACGGATATCACCGATCAAAGGAGCGCAGAACAGAAGATAAAGACTTCCGAGGAGAAGTTCAGGGCCCTTTTCGAGAATTCCGTAGATCCTATAATGATACTTGATATGAACTGCGCTATCCTTGAGGTGAACTCTCCTCTATGCGATCTGCTTCTGTACAGCAAGAAAGAGCTTTTGCAATTATCAAAATCCGATCTGATCCCATCTGATCATTTGCACAGGTGCAAGGAACACTTTGCATCTGTCATAGAAAAAAGGCACGTAGTGTTTGAGACTGAATGCCTCAGGAAAGATGGTTCCCGGGTGCCGGTGGAGATGAGTGTCAAGCTAATTGAATATGATGGAAGGCCTGCAATTCTCAGCAACGGGCGTGATATTACTGAAAGAAGGAGGGCTGAGCAGACTCTTCGGGAAAGCGAGGAAAAGTTCCGTCTGCTTGCAGAGAATGCCAGTGATGTCATCTGGACCATGGACAGGGAAGGCAGATTCCTGTATGTCAGCCCGTCTGTCCTTAAACTGAGGGGCTATACGCCTGAAGAAGTGATGGGCCAGAGTCTCACGGAGATATTCCCTCAGGACAGTATCTCTAAGATCAGGCGTGCTGTAGATGCTTTTTTTGAAAGTTTCATGAAGTCCGGGATAAGCAATCGTACGGAAATCCTGGAGGTAGAGCAATTCCACAAAGAAGGCCACAGGATCTGGACAGAGGCAATTGCACGTCCCGTATTCGATGAAAGCGGTCAGTTCAAGTTCTTCCTGGGTGTCAGCCGTGACATAAGCGAGCGTAAAAAAGCCCAGGAGTCCATCCGCAGGTATATCGATGATCTGGCAAAGGCTAACGAATCACTTCAGTCACTGGACAGGATGAAGGATGAGTTCATCTCAAACCTCAGCCATGAACTGAAGACTCCCCTCATATCCATAAAAGGCTACAGTGAACTTGTGCACGACGAGGTGCTGGGTCCCCTGAATGAAAAACAGAGAAATGCCATGCGGATAGTCCTCGATAAGTACGACCACCTGAGTTTCCTGCTGGATTCCCTCATTTACATAAGCATTGTCAGGTCCGGTAAAGTAAGCTACAGGTTTGACCCCCTCCGGATAGAGGATGCATTGAAAAAGGTCATGGACTACTTCAGTTTCAAGGCGGCAGACAAGAAAATAAGGATGGTCCGTAATTTTAAAAAAGATCTCCCGCTCGTCAGAGGTGATGTGGAATATATCCCTTACCTCTTCAGATCTCTCCTTGACAATGCTATCAAGTTCAGCAGGAATGAGGGCCTTATCGAGGTATCAGCTTTCAGGGACAAGGGAGATGTGCATGTTGTGATAAAGGATAATGGAATAGGCATTCCCGCGGCTGAATTTGCCAATATATTCAATCCCTTTTATCAGGTAGACAGCTCTATGACAAGAAAGCACGGAGGCAGCGGGTTGGGGCTTTACGTCAGTAGAACTATTACCGAGGTACATAACGGGAAGATCTGGATCGAGAGTGCAGAGGGAAGCGGTACTGCGGTACACGTATCATTTCCTTCCTACACTCCCTCGCATGTAGCTGCTAACAGATCCTCTGAGACATGATCCTTTAGTACTGGATCGCCCGCTGATAACGTACCTCCACTGTGTAGGCCAGGGTCTCCTCTCCGTTTGCCGGGACACCCACATCAAATTCGGCAGTGAATGCGTCCACCTTTGTGTAATTGTGTGATGAGTTGGTTATTTCCCAGTCCCCGTATATGTTCTCGACCACAGTGACATTCACATCCTCCGGTTTCTGGTTTGTGAGATTTATGCTGTAACTCCTCCGCTCTGCGGATTCTCCCAGGCTCTGGTAATCTGTCTGTGTCTTCTCCCCGGTAATATCAAAGGCATATCCCACGAACATGTGTATTTCCTGTCCTATGGCCGTATGTCTTATCTCATCCTCTCCGACAAACTGCAGCATTCCGTCGGAGTCCTCCGCATAGGTGCTCACTATGCCTCCCGGAAGCGGTATCCCAAGTCCCTTGGATTCAGTGTTCTCAGTGCTCATCATAACCTTTATCCTGTCACTTATACTGCTCTCAAAAAGATACTCCTTTTCCACAGGCACGTCTCTTTCAGACAGCAGCGAGACCTGCTTAGTCTCGCCATCCCTCAGGCTTGTGGTCCTGTTGAGGGTGTAGATGTGATATTCGAACAGCGATTCCTCTCTGAATTGCTCCGGCACCTGCTCGCTCACTGCCTGGTCGGCGGCAGATTCCGGATAGCCGTTCCCGGACACCCTGCGTACATCTCCTGCGATCAGCTTGATCCTGGCGTCGTTGAAACTGGTGCCTGCCTTGTTATCTATGGTGGCCCACCCGTCAATACTGGCCTGGCTCTCATTATCCGTGATCTTTACAATGTAGTTTGCCTCCCAATCAATGTCCTCTGTCAGGTAGGACATCAGCAATGTCCTGCTTCCTGCCTCAGGGGAATATATCTGCCAGGTGAGTGCGGGCCCTGCATGGATATCTCCGCTGGTCTCGAACTCTATTCTTGAGGGATTCATGAATGTGAGGATGCTCCCGGAACTCTCGATGACTATCCTGTCATTCTCATGGCTTAGCAATATTCCTGTATAGGAGTTGCCTGTCTCATCTGTGACAGTGACCTCCTTCCCCAGCTTATTTTGCAGCAGCCTGGTGACGGTGGTGTTATCAGTGCTGAAATGCTGCTCTATAATGTAAGTTCCATTCTGCTCTGTGTCTTCAAGGATGACCGAACCCGGATCTATCCGGGAAGCAACGCCTGCTACATTGACAACGTTGATGCCTTCCTGAAGGTCCACCGTTATGCTTTCCCTGACAAGTGCAATGTTCTGGGAATATATTGTAAGTTCTGTGCCTTCACTGGTGTTCTGTGCTGAGGCACTGCCCATAAAGGGTAATGCCTGCATTTCCTGAGTATACAGCAAGGAAGTGGCTGCAATAAAAAGAATAATGGACAATGCGTAAGTATATAATTTATTCACTCCCATGAATAAAAATAAGATCCCTTAGTATAAAATACATGCCTTTAGATACTGAACTGTGTGTTCCTGGCAATGTCTTTCAGGCAGTCTTACGGAAAACAGTTTATAATTTGGTAATCTACACACCCTGATGTTTGCCGACGAGCTTATTTCCTGTCTCAGGGAGATGTATCCGGGAGGCTATTCCCATACCTGCAGGGACCCCTTCTATATGCTGGTATCCACGGTGCTTTCCCAGCGAACACGCGATGAAGTGACAATTCCGGCGACAAAGAGGCTCTTTGCAGTCTATGACACTCCCCGGAAGATAGCGGAAGCCGATGCCGAGGATATACAGGCCCTGATCAGGGATGTGGGCTTCTACAGGGTGAAAGCCCGGCGAATTATCGAAATCTCCCGCATCATATTGCAGGACTATGGGGGTGTTGTTCCCAACAGCATGGAAGAACTGCTCCGCTTGCCCGGCGTGGGGCGAAAGACTGCCAACTGCGTGCTTGGCTATGCGTATGAGCAGGATGTCATAGCAGTGGACACTCATGTGCACAGGATCTCAAACCGGCTGGGCCTGGTAAAAACCTCCGGGCCGGATGAGACTGAGAAGGAACTTGAGAAAGTGATCCCAAAGGACGCGTGGAAAGATATCAACGGCATGATGGTGCTTTTTGGTCAGAATGTCTGCCGTCCGACGTCTCCCAAATGTGAAGAGTGCAGGCTCAAAGCCGCCTGCCCACGGATATTGTAACTCGGTCCGGCAGTTTCTGTCTGAAAGGCATATCCTTTTTGAAGAAGGTATTTATTATAATACTATATATTGCACGCATAACATGACTTGTGCCACAACTGTCATATAAAAAATGCCGGTTCTGCACGGGTAAGATAGATCCCATTTATATATGTAGGTGAATTGATGTTCTTAATCGGAGAAGCTTTAATTGGCGAGGCACCAGAACTCGCGCACGTTGACCTCATGATCGGTAACAAGAACGGTCCTGTGGGTCAGGCATTTGCAAACGGCTTAACACAGCTGTCAGTAGGACACACTCCTCTGCTCTCAGTCATACGCCCCAACCTTCCCACAAAACCTGCCACGCTCATAGTCCCGAAGGTCACTGTCAAGAACATGGACCAGGCAGCCCAGATATTCGGCCCTGCACAGGCCGCTGTGGCAAAGGCAGTGGCCGACGCCCTTGAGGAGGGTGTTTTCGGTGAGATGGACATCGAGGATATCGTTGTCGTTGCAAGCGTTTTCATCCACCCTGAGGCAAAGGACTACAACAGGATATACAGGTACAACTACGGAGCAACCAAGCTGGCCGTGAAGCGCGCCCTGGAAGGATTCCCGGATGCAGGCACAGTGCTCAAGGAGAAGGACAGGATGGGACACGCAATTATGGGATTCAAGGTCACAAGGCTCTGGAACCCTCCATACCTGCAGGTTGCGCTGGATAACCCCAATATCGAGGCAATCCTCAGCGTTGTGAACCAGCTGCCAAAGAGCGACCACGTAATACTGGAAGCAGGCACGCCTCTTATCAAGCGCTATGGTGTCGATGTCATCTCAAGGCTCAGGGAAGTCCGTCCGGATGCATTTATCGTTGCCGACCTCAAGACCCTGGATACCGGTAATCTCGAGGCCCGCATGGTAGCGGATGCAACAGCAGATGCCATAGTGGTCTCTGCACTGGCACCAGTGGCAACCCTCAACAAGGCTATCGAGGAAGCCCACAAGACCGGAATATACGCTGTGATGGACACCCTTAACTGCCCGGACCCGGTTGCAGTGCTCAGGCAGCTCAAGGAACTGCCTGACGTTGTCGAACTGCACCGCGCAATAGATATCGAGCACACCGAGCATGCATGGGGCAACATCCAGAGTATCAAGGCCCTCTCCCCAAGGATCCTTGTGGCAGTCGCCGGCGGTATACGCATCGACACAATGCCCGATGCACTCAAGGCAGGCGCCGACATCCTTGTAGTAGGCAGGGCAATCACCAACGCCAAGGATGTAAGGCAGGTCGCCGAGAAGTTCATTGAAGGCCTCAACAACCCTGAGATCGACCAGTTCAGGGTAATGACAGACTTCTGAGCATACAATCCTGCGCGTGTGTTACAGAACAACACACGCTTTTTTCTATTTTGAGGTATTATCTCTCTCCGGAGAGATTACATGAGTTCGACATTAATAGTTTTGAACCTGAAGACCTTCCTTGAAAGTACAGGAGAAGGCGCTGTGAGAATAGCATTCTCATGCAGGGAAGTTGCTGACGATTCCGGCATAGATATTGCAGTAGCACCCCAGTTCTGTGATATCTACAGGGTCTCCTCCCAGGTGGATATCCCTGTTTATGCGCAGCATCTGGACGGCGTGGGTGCGGGAAGCTTTACGGGACATGCTTTTGCTCAGTGCATCAAGGATGCGGGAGCAGTCGGCACTCTGATCAACCACTCCGAATACCGCCTGACGCTTGCAAACATAGATGCGTCGGTAAGCAAGGCACGGGAGACCGGTCTGGCAAGCATAGTCTGCACGAACAACGTGGCAACCTCTGCAGCAGCCGCAGCGCTGGGCCCTGATTATGTGGCAGTGGAGCCTCCCGAGCTTATCGGCAGCGGCATTCCGGTATCTAAAGCCGACCCGCAGGTAGTCACAGGATCAGTGGACGCCGTCAAAAGAGTGAACCCGTCAGTCAAAGTCCTGTGCGGTGCAGGCATATCAAAAGGGGAAGACCTTGAGGCAGCCCTTGAACTGGGCTCGGTGGGCGTGCTGCTGGCCTCGGGTATTGTCAAGGCCAAGGATCCCAAAGATGCTCTCGAAGACCTCGTAAGCAGGATAAGATAACTGTTCCCTTCAGAGGCTCAGCCATGCTATGAAAAGGAGCAGGGTTGTAGCCACCATTCTTACCGGTATGGAGAGATCGATACCGAACTGTTCCTTTACCATTCTGGAGATACCGATGGGTGGCGGGGCTATAAGGAGCCCTGCAAGGAAAAGGGAGGCTCCGGTGATGAAATTCTTTTCCACCAGCAACAGGTAAAGGCCCTGGATACCCAGGTACATGCCGAATAGAGCAGTAAAGAATATGCCTATCTTAAGGAACCTGATATATTTTTGTGGGTTTACGGGTTCTCTGTTCAAACTATCACAGATTTAGTGTAAGCATAAGTGCTTGATAACGTTTGTCCCGGCACATTGCATTAAAGTGAGATGGCTATGTATAAATAATGTAGAGGTCAGGTAATAGCTCCTCCCCTCTCCTCTCCTCTGATTCTGCAGCCTATGCCTGTGAGCAGTGCTGTTATCCCATTGTTCACAACAGTGGCATTTGCATCCCCGATTATACTCACACGATAGGTTACGCTTGGTCCGGTCTCACTCCTGGCGCATGTATACGTATCTATTATCCTGACTGAGATAACGTTCCTGTCAGTGGCTATGATCCTGCGGATGACCTCCGGGTCTGCACCCTTCGGAATTATGACGGATATATCCCTCGAATGCTCCCTGAGATTATCTGCTTTCCATTCACGGAGCTCTTCCGGGGACAGCAGGCGGATATTCTCCAGCTTCAGCGAGACGGGCTTGCTGCCGGTGGAAATCACCACGCTTCGGGGTGTGACCTTCTTTACTGTCCCAACATGCACGACATCCGAGTATATGTGCCTGAGCCCTTTCTCCATACCGATGGAGTTCACAAGTTCGTCAAGCTCGGCTATCTTGGAGTTGATGAGCTTGTCGGAGCGGCGCAGCGCTGCTGAAGTATCGCCGAAGTGGACTGCCGCCTCTTTCATCCTGGAGATGAAGCTTTCCACATCCCGCTCCCGCACGATCTCTGACATCTCCCTGCATTCCTGCATGAAAGCATCGTGGACTTTCAGCACCTCCGGGTTCTCCATCTGGATAAAGGCATAGAGGTAAGGGTTCTGGCCCAGTATCCTGCCTACGAAGTCCACCATGATGTCGTACACAGGGCTCATGAACCTTCTGGACTCCGAGACACTGAAATCCAGCCTGTTGAAGGTGGTGCCTATGGTTATGTAGGCAAAGTGGGTGAGCCCCTGGACAACAGACACGAAACGGTCGTGCTCCTGCGGGCTGATGACCTCGATGTGAGCCCCGTTGTCTTCCAGCAGTGACCTTATTACAGGGTACCATTTCCGGCACCTGTCCTGAATGGGCGTGAGTATCACTATCTGCCCGTGAAGGCCGGGTATTGACGGACCGAACATGGGATGCGTGCCCAGTATCTCCACGTCCGCAGGTGCGTATTCTTTCATGGCCTCCGTGGGCCTGACCTTCAGCGATGTCAGGTCCATGAGCAGACTGCCGCTTTTCATCTTCGGCGCGGTTTCCCGGATGACCTGCCCGGTAATATTGATAGGTACTGTGATGATGACGATATCGCTTTCAGGTATAGCCCTGTCAAGATCGGGAACGAACTCCACGCCCATCCTGCGGGCGATCTCAACCTTTCCTCCGCTGCCCCAGACGCTCACATCATAACCGTTACTTTTGAAGAAGCGGGTGAACCATTGTCCCATCTCTCCGGTACCGCCGATGATCAGCACTTTCAAATCCTGAGTCCCTCCAGCACTGCTCTTTTCATAACATCTGCAGGCGGCCGGACCCCTGTCCATATCCTGAAAGCCTCAGCTCCCTGGTAAACAAGCATCATGACTCCGGTGACAGTTTTTGCTCCGGCAAGCTTTGCTTCCCTTAGCAGGCGTGTTTCCAGCGGGTTGTAGACAATATCAAACACAGTAAGGTCGGAATGCATATCTTTCGCAGTGGCGACAGTTCCTCCAATGTCTGGTTTCATTCCCAGTATCGTACAATTCACAAGGACATCGCTTTCCCTGATGAGTGACCCGAGGTTCTCAAAGCCGCACCCTCTGGCATTTCCTACAGCTGAGACATCAGCAGCCAGTTCGATGGCTTTCTCCGTTGTCCTGTTGGCTATGGTGACACTGGCGCCATCTTTTGCAAGCTGGAAAGCGATGGCACGGGCTGCGCCTCCCGCCCCGGCTATGAGCACTTCCGAGCCCCGGATATCAACACCTTCTTCCTCCAGGGATATTTTAGCACTTATACCATCTGTATTGTAGCCTTTCATGCCGTTCCTGAAGTCTACGGTGTTCACTGCTCCGATAGCAGTCGCCAGAGGATCAGCATCTACTATCTTAAGGGCTTCCTGCTTCAGGGGCACTGTAAGGTTGACACCACCGAATCCCATGGCTTTCGCGCCTTCAAGTGCGGTTTTGAGATTCTCCCTGCTCACCCTGAAAGCATGGTATGTGCATTCCATATCCAAGGCTTCAAATGCTGCATTGTGCATTGCAGGCGAGAGAGAATGACCTACAGGGTCCCCAAATACAGCGAAAACCCTTCTCAAAACAGCATCTCCAGGGCTGATTTTAGCTGGTGTATCTGTATCTGTCCGGGTGCTATAGGTTTGCCTATGGAACCGTATGTAAGGACTGAGCCGTAACAGGGTGCAGCTATCCTGGTATGCCTGCCGATGTCTCCCATGGCAATGGTACAGACAGGCCTGCCTGAGTCTAGGGTTACCTGCAGCAGGTCAAGCGCATCCTGTATCGAGTTGGGCATTACAGCCAGTTTTGCAATATCTGCACCGGCCTCAAAGGAACGGTCAAGGATCGCCCTCATATCCTCTACAGCAGGCGTGGATCTGAAATCGTGCGAGGAGACTATCACGGTCTTTCCGGCAGTCTTTGTAAGCTGCAGGAGTGAGTCCCTGTGGCTCTTATCTGCTGCAAGCTCGATATCAACAGCGTCTATGAGTGGGAGGGCCTGCTTCAGTAATTCTATCCTGGCTTCCTCGCTTCCCTGCCATTTACCACCATCTGTTTGTAATCTATTGGTTGCAATACACGGAAGCCCTGTGCCGGACTTTATCCTTTCAATTGTCCTTTTCATCTCATCCGGGCTACCAAACTCCAGCATATCAAGGCGAAGCTCCAGCAGGTCGGCACCAAGCCATTTAGCTGCCCTGGCGCTTTCCATCGGCTCTTCAGATATGACCGCGACTATTCCCGGTCTCTTTCCAAGGTCAAGACTGCCTATTCCCACCATAGTGACACCTGCTGCTGCTTGCTTATTTCTCGATGATCGTTTCCTCTATCTTCATTCCGAAGTGGCGTCCGATATCCTCGGAATGTACCAGGATCTCGTCACCGACCTTCAGGTCCGTCACAGCAACCGGCTTTTTGTCCTTGGTGACAAGCTTGATGGTCTCGGCGTTCTGCAGTATGTTCTTGACGACCTTGCCGCCGATATCCGCCTCCACGAGTACCAGTGGCCGTCTCTCGATCTTCACCCTGCCGACAACTCCTGCTCTCTGCCTGCCTTCTGCATCCACGATGGTTATCTCGTCACCCGCCTTCAGTTCGGAAAGGTAGCGGGTCTTCTCACCAACCTTCACATATGCATGCACTGCACCTGCGTTCACCCTGAAAGGACGGGATGCCACATAGGGACTCTCCTCCGATTCCGAGTGCACAAGGAACATACCGTTGGCCTGTGAGCCCACAAGCATGCCCTCACCCCTTACCATCAGGTTGCATGTGTCCACGCAGACCCTGTCCCCCATGCCGATGGGTTCGACCCTTGTAACGACAGCTGTTTTGAGCTCCAGCTCCTTCACTCCTGCGCTTTCCACAAGGGCCGCACTCTTCTTGATCTGGTTCAGGTCCCTCGTGTCCAGAAGCACTCCGTCTGTACCGTGCTCCATGGTCTCGAAGGCAAGCTTTGCCTGCTCGGAGTTCTTCACACCGGATATCAGTTTCACGTTCTTCTTCTGGAGTCCTGCTATAAGGTTCTCCAGGGGGATGACCTGCCAGTCGGTTCCAATAGTGATCAGGTAATCGCATACGCTGCCAAGTTCTGCTGCGAAGTTCTCATAATCCTTGTTGTGGATAATAACATATCCGGCAACCTTGACACCTTTCTCCTTAAGCCGGATGGCCGATGTGACGTCAAGAGAGCCACCGTAGTCCGGGGGAAGTGGCTTGCTGCCGTCTCCCTCGCCTCCCTTTCCCACGACAACGATATCAGCACCGGATTTATTGTCATAGGCAAAGGCTGCAACCTTTACGCTTCCAAGCTCCTTTACCCTGCTGACATCCGCTCCGTTGACAAGAATGAAATCGACACCAGACTCAATTCCTGTTGTGATCACTGTTTTCCTGTCATCCCAGTTCCCTTCATCGGCCTTAATCCAAATCGTCTTATCCTTCATATGAGCACTTCCGGCTGTACTGGTTTTATCCCAATCACTTGAGCATTTCCAGTGCCTCTTCTACTGACCTGTTGAAGTGCACTATCTCTGTTATAGCTTTTGTAATTTTTGTGGGGTTTTCGTGCTGGAACACATTCCTTCCGATTGCAACACCACGGGCCCCTCCGTCCATTGCACCCCTGATCATCTCCAGGAATTCCTGGTCGGTGTTTGTCTTCGGCCCTCCTGCTATCACTACCGGCACGGGGCATCCTCTTACGACATCCCTGAAGGTGTCGGGGTCTCCCGTGTAAAGGGTCTTGACGACATCTGCACCAAGCTCGGCCCCGACCCTTGCCACGTGGGCCACAAGTTCTGCATCATGGGGATTCTGTATGTCCTTCCCGCGGGGGTACATCATGGCAAGCAGGGGCATTCCCCAGTAAGTGCATTCCTCGGATACCATGCCCAGCTGCTGGAGCTGGTCGGATTCTGTTTCGGAGCCCACGTTGATGTGAATGGATACGGCGTCGGCGCCCATTTTCACAACTTCCTCCACGGAGCATACCTGCACTTTGTTATTCGGGTCCGGCCCCAGGGCTGTTGAAGCGCTGATGTGTACGATAAGTCCCACATCGTGCCCGTATCCCCTGTGCCCGTGTATGACTATTCCCTTCTGCATCAGGACCGCGTCGGCTCCCCCTTCAGCGACCTTGTCTATTGAAGTTGGTACATCTATGAGCCCTTTGATGGGTCCGTTGGATATCCCGTGGTCCATGGGAATGATGACCATGTTCCTGCTGTTCCTGTGCATTATCCTTTCAATCCGTATCTTCTTTCCTATACCTGTCATTGCTAGTGCCTCTCTATCATCAGTTTCTGTGGGGGTACACATCCGTGCTAGTGTGTGACATACTAACACGGTCAACTATTTAAGCTTTTGTGTTATGCCGTTGGCTAATTTATAAAAAAAAGCATTCAGTCTTCTTTCCGGAAGCCTGATATCCTTATCCCTTCGCCTGTGATCCCGTACTGTATAAGGCGCTTCTCGTGGTCAGTTCCATGGCTTTTAAGGATATAAAATGACTTTACTATCTCTTCTCTATTTTCAATGTGCCTCAGGAGCAGAAGATTATCAACAATTGGAGAGATCGGGGCTGAAGGAGTAAGTGTGTCACTTCCGGCTGTCCTGTCATTGCTGATGAACATGGAGGTCACATCCCTGTTCTTGAAAAGCCTGATCAGGTTCAGGATATGTTCTCTCTTTTTAGTACTATCGTCAAAGACATAGTCAAAACCTGATATGTCGTCAAGGAGTATTCTTCCTGCCCCAGTTGCCTCTATCATCTGCTTTAGCTGGAGTGCATGCTTGCAGGCATTTATCCCGGAGGGAGGAGTATACAGTATACTGACAAGGCCTTTCTCTTCCAGTCCTTTCAGATCCAGGCCGGCATTCGCTGCATATCGTCTCAACTCCTGAGGGGTTTCCTCAAAACTGCTTATTATGCCAGGTTCCCCGTTCATGGCACCATGCACTATGAACTGCAGTCCGAACAGGGTCTTCCCAGTACCTGTATTGCCTGCAATAAGGGTAGAAGAGCGCCTGAAAAGTCCTCCTCCAAGGAAGCCGTCAAGCTGTCCGATACCGAATCCCGTTCTCTCTGCGTTCCCGTGACTTTCGGTCACCACGTGCTCCATTCTGGGATACAGGTTCATTCCTGACCTTGATATCTCAAATGAGTGCTCTCCCTCAAGATAGCTGGAGCTGTTGAACTTGACGATCTTGAGGCGGCGGTCATTATACACTTTGCCTATATTTTGGGAAAGATATATGACCCCGTCAGCAATATCACTGATAACGGACCTGCATACCTCGGAGGTTGTCATGGTGCCTGTCAGGTACACAATGGCATTCCACTCTCCCATTGCAGAATTGAGCGAGTACATGAACCTTCTCCTTTCAGCTTCGGGGAAGCCGAATCCGATGGGGGTCACAGGATCGATCATCACCCGGTCAGGTTTCATGCTTGCCACGGCGTTCCCAAGGTCAACCAGCATTGTCAGCGGGTCCCTTTCTACGGAACTTATGCTGTATGTACGAATATTCAGGGAATCGTTGTAGAATTCGTATCCTTCCAAGGAATCCCTTACAGCTTTCTCTGATCTCGAAGTAGGGCACACGTAAAGAACCTTCTCTCCCCTTGAGGCTGCATGGCAAAGGCTCTGTATGCCAAGTGTGGTTCTTCCAGATCCCGGGTTCCCGGCGAGAAGCACGGTAGAAGGCCTTGGGATACCTCCCCCCAGTATCTCGTCCAGGCCTGGAATGCCTGTAGGTTTTAACTCCAAAATAAATCCTCTTTGAACAATAAGATAAGTATATAAATACACTTTATGCTTATATCAAATTTCCTCTTCCCGATATAGTTTGTATGTATATTTACTTAATACTATGTTCTTTTGTAGATGGGATATGAAACTGTCTTATATTGTAAGATCGTTAGAAAAGCAATATATTTGCCTACAATCTTTAAATATCGTTATGAACCATCATAAAATAAGGTCGAACATATGAGGACACTGAAGATTCTTGTGATCAACAACTATGGTCAGTTCTGCCATCTTATCCACCGTGCAGTACGTGATCTTGACATGGATACCGGGATAATCCCCAATACCACCCCGGTCGAAGATATCCTTGACCAGGAGCCGGACGGCCTGATCCTGAGCGGCGGACCCACAATGGAGCGTGCGGGCAGCTGTTCCGAGTACCTTGAAAGTATAGACATCCCCATACTGGGTATCTGTCTAGGTCACCAGGTTATAGCCAGGACCTTTGGTGGCGAGATACGCCAGGGAAGCTCCGGAGGTTATGCCGATGTGGAGATTGAGATAGTGGATGAGGACGACATACTCAAAGGCCTTGGCCCAAGAACACATGTATGGGCTTCCCACGCCGATGAGGTAAGTGTGCTGCCGGAGGATTTCATAAGGCTCGCAAGGTCATCCGTCTGTGAGATAGAGGCCATGAAGCATTCCGAGAGGCCGATCTACGGTGTGCAGTGGCATCCTGAAGTTGCACACACCGAAAAAGGAGAGCAGCTTCTGACTAATTTCTTTAAGGTATGTGAAGAATACTGATCACATACCCATCTTCTTCATCATTTTCTGCATATTGAACTTGCCGCCGCGGAATCCCTTCATGGCGGTCTGCATCATTTTATGGTACTTGAGAAGCTCCCTGACGTCTTCTGCACTGCATCCGGAACCGATGGCAATCCTTCTTATCCGGGAGCTGCCGATCACCCTGGGGTTGAGCATCTCCTCTTCTGTCATGGAATCCATCAGTATCCTGTAACGCTTGAGCTTGTCACCGGTGACCTGGTAGGCGTCCTCCGGTATCTTCGCCCCGAGTCCCCCCAGAGGCAGCATCTGCATGATCTGCTTCATTGGCCCGAGCTTGTTGATGCTCTCCAGTTGCTTGTACATGTCCTTGAGGGTGAAGCGGCCCATCATCATGGCCTGCACGTCGAGCTCCTCGTCCGCCAGGGTCTCCTCGGCCTTTTCGATAAGGCTCTTGATATCACCCATTCCTAGAAGCCTGGAGATGAACCTGTCAGGTTCGAACTTCTCAAGGTCCTCCGGGGTTTCCCCGATACCGATAAAGGCAATGGAGGAGTTTGTCTCGGACACTGCGGAAAGCGCACCACCTCCCTTTGCCGTACCGTCAAGCTTGGAGATGATGACACCTGATATTCCCACCGAGTCATTGAAAGCGCGGGCCTGCTCGCTTGCCTGCTGTCCGATGGCACCGTCAAGCACCAGCAGTTTGTAATCCGGCTTTGCAACCGCATGTATGTCCTCCATTTCCTTGATGAGGTCCTTCTCAAGGGAGTGGCGCCCGGCAGTGTCAACTATGATGACATCGGATTTCTGGAATTCCTTAAGTCCTCTCTCAACGATGCCCACAGCATCGGGATTTCCCTCCTCCCCGTAGAATGCGACATTCAGCTTGGTACAAAGGGTCTTGAGCTGCTGGTAGGCGCCCGGACGGAAGGTATCGGCGCATATAACCGCAGGTTTCATTCCTTTCCTCTGGAAATAGCGTGCAAGCTTGGAGGTGGTTGTGGTCTTACCGCTGCCCTGCAACCCGATCATCATTATCCGCTGGGGCTTGAGTGGGATGTCAGTGCTTTTTCCTATGATATTGATTAGTTCCTGGTAGACTATCCTGATCACATGTTCCCTGGGACTCATGCCAGAGGGAACCTCTTCATTGAGTGCCCTCTCCTTGATGTGCTTTGACATCTCCATGACCAGTTTGACATTGACGTCTGCCTGGAGCAGGGCTCTCTGGATGTCCTTGACTACCTCGTTCACAGTCCGTTCGTCTATACGCCCTGATTTTACCAGTTTCTTGAGGGCATCCTGCAAGGAGCTACCTAATTTATCCATAACCATTGAAGGATCATCCTGTTCATTTCACTCTATGAGCTAATAAAAGGACAGTTCATATTTAACCCTAGTGGAAATACGGCCCTTTCTGAAAAGGCAGGCCCTTTTCAGTATGTAGGCAAACTGTCCGATCACGGCAAGCTATGGGGACAAGAAGCCACACCGAACAAAAGGAAAAGAGAAAGTAATGCTCTTACTCTTATTTTGATTTCTCTGCCCTCCTTCCAATCCATATGGTGGCAACAACCGCAAGGATTGTAACAAATATCGCATAAGCCCATATTCCCCAGCTGGCAAGGAAACAGAGCGGTCCTCCTTCCATGAACAATGATTTTATGGCATCATTCCATGCAAGGGCTGCTATCAGTCCGAATGCTGCAGTTATGAGTGCAGCTAGCTTATCGATACTTCTCCTTTCAACGGTAACTCCTCCTTTTTTAAAGGCAGGATGTAATTGGAACGGCAAAGATATAAATATTCTCATTATGTTTTAAAAAAGGTCACTGCTCTGTCAGAACATTATCGATCATGTGTAATGCCCTGTTTCTCAGGCTATAAGGACAACAGCAACCGTTACTGCGGCTAATCGGCTCACGGAATACGTGATTACCTTTTTGAGAATTGCTCAGGATGAAATAAGACTGCAGTGCTTTGTTGCAAAGACTCGTCTCCTCGGTCAGGATAGTGATTGGTCAGAAAAAGATTGTCCCTTGATGGATACTTAGTAGCGGGGGATGGATTCGAACCATCGGTCTACGGGTTATGAGCCCGTCGGGATCTCCTGGCTACCCCACCCCGCTTCGTTTATTGTCTCAGTCTGTGAGGGCACTCCTTAAGAAGAGTATCATTACAGATAAAGGTTGCGTATGGCCTAACGAAGGCGAAAGGATATATGCCATTTCTGTCTAAATATATCAGACTCCGGAGGAAAGAGAAATGGCATTGCCTGACAAGTTCAAGTGTGTAGTTACTAACTGGGATTATATTTACGACCTCTGCAGGAACGTTGCAGACCAGGTAAAGGACTCCGGCTACCAGCCGGACATGATAATCGCCCTTGCAAGAGGCGGCTGGTTCGCAGGGCGCGTACTGTGTGATTTCCTTGGACTGGATGACCTTACCAGCCTGAAGATAGAGCACTACATCGGCACTGCACTTGCAGGTACTGAACCTAAGATACGTTATCCTCTGGCTGATAATACTGTTACCGGGAAGAATGTCCTGATAGTCGACGATATAACCGATACCGGAAAAAGCCTCCTGCATTCAAGGGAATATGTTATGAAGCAGCAGCCCCGGGAGGTCAGGACAGCAACTCTCCAGTATCTGGACTGTTCGGTCTTCGATCCGGACTACTGCGGGGAGCGCCTCGAGGAATGGGCGTGGGTGGTCTACCCGTGGAACTTCATGGAGGATATGATGGATATCATTTCCAGGCTCATGACCAGGGAGAACCGCTCTGCCTGGGACATTGCCTCTATAAGGCACGGCCTTTACGTGTACCACTCACTGGATTCCTTCTCCTTTGAGATAGCACAGCCGGGCAGGCTTCCGGAGATCATGGCAGAGATGACACGCAGGGGAACCGTGAAGCAGCTTGTGGAGAATGGTAAGCCTTCCTGGCAACTGGCGTGAGCGGGAACAGGATAACACAACCATAGGTGGTAACGTGACTGGGAAAGTTGATTTTGCAATCATAGGCGGAAGCGATATCTATGATACGAACCTGCTGGACAGGGTAAGGACCGTTGACATGGATACTCCCTTCGGGAAGCCTTCCGACTCGATCACCATAGGGGAGCACGGCGACAGGACCGTATGCTTCCTTCCAAGGCATGGCACAGGGCACAGGATATCTCCCTCGGAGATCAATTCAAGGGCAAACATCTTTTCGCTGAAGAAACTGGGCGTGAGGCGTATCATAGCCGCATCTGCAGTAGGCAGCCTGAAGAAAGAACTGGCACCGCTGGATATCGTCATACCGGATCAGATATACGACCGCACCCGTTCAAGGCCGTCCACTTTCTTTGAGGACGGGATAGTTGCACACATAGGATTTGCCGACCCCTTCTGTCCCGAGATGTCATCTGCTATCGCCAGTGTTGCACGCTCCGGGGTTACAGCGTAAGGGAAGGTGGAACCTATGTGTGCATGGAAGGTCCGCAGTTCTCCACACGCGCAGAGTCCAGAGTTTACCAGGCCCTGGGTTTTGATATTATTGGCATGACGGCAATACCCGAGGCCAAGCTGGCACGCGAGGCCGAGATATGTTATTCCATGATAGCCACTGTGACTGATTACGATGTATGGCACGAGGAGGACGTCACCATCGAGCAGGTCATCGGGAATGCCTTGAAGAATGAGGCTGCCGTAAAGGATATAATTGTGGAGGTCCTCGAAAGGATAAGCCCGGAGCAGCATTGTATGTGCAGGGATGCCCTTGCAGGTGCCATCACGACAGCCCCTGAGATGATATCCCACGAGACCAGGAGAAGGCTTGACCCTCTTATAGGAAGATATCTTAAAAAGTGATATCCTATGCTGATTTGAGATTATCGCAAGGATTTTAATATACATAGTGCTTATATAAACCGGTGAACCATGCCTCACAAGTGCACGCGATGTGAATCAATATTCGAAGACGGTGCTCCCGTAATACTTAGCGGTTGTCCTAGCTGTGGATGGAACAAGTTCCTCTATGTAAAGGATGAAGAGCCGGAGCTATCCGATAAAGAGGAAGCTGGGATTGTTGCAGATGAGGCCGGAGAGACCGGGCACCCCGTAGTGATAGATGAGAGTTCGGAACCCAAGGCAGAAGCCGTTCCTGGCGGAAAGATAATCAGGGAGATCGATGAGATCATCAGTCCTGAGAATAAAGAGAAGCTCCCCTCTGAGGAAGAAGGCGAGCGCGTGGAGTCAGTGCGTATACTGGGCCCTGGTTCCTATGAACTGAACCTTGAATCCCTTCTGGACCGCAAGGAAATAGTGATGGCGATAAAAGAAGATGGCACATACGCCCTCCACTTACCCTCGGTCTTCAAGAGGGACAAGGATAAGGAAAAGGACTGGAAATAACCGGTCAGGTACTGTATCTCCCCTGGAAAAGCACCGGGAATATTCACCGCAACAGTGCATTCATTTTTGAGGGGTAAGCATGGACGACATTCTCCAAAGGCGATTCTGGGAAGTTGACTTTTTCCGCGGTGTGGCTATTATTCTCATGGTAATTTACCATGTGTTCTTTGACATGAGATTTCTGGGCATATCCGAACTGGACCCGAACTCCGGTATCCTGCTGGTGATCGGAAGAAGCGCTTCCATAACTTTCATTTTTCTGGTCGGCCTGTCCCTCACCCTGAGTTATTCCCGGGCAAGGCTATCCTCGGGGAAAACTCCCCGTCTCTTTCCCAAATATGTTAAAAGGGGTGCTGCCATATTCTCATGGGGGTTTGTCATTACCCTGGTCACGGGTATACTACTTCCCAGGGGCACTATCTTTTTCGGGATACTTCACCTCATAGGCGTTTCCATTATCCTTGCCTATCCTTTCCTTGGCTTCCAGCTGAAGTCCCTTTTTGTAGGGTGGGCCTTCCTGTTTGCGGGATTCTTTACGGAAGGCGCATATGTTGATTTTCCCTGGCTGCTCTGGCTTGGCCTGAAGCCCTACGGCTTTTACAGCTATGATTATTTCCCCATTATCCCATGGTTTGGCATGGTGCTGCTGGGTGTTTCAGCCGGTAACATCCTGTACCGTGGATACAGGAGGCAGTTCATGTTACCTGATCTTGAGCAGAGGTCCCTGGTAAAACTCTTTGCTTGCCTGGGCAGGAATTCCCTGTTCATCTATCTGGTACATCAGCCGCTGATCATAGGCTTCCTGATATTGGGAGGGTTTGCGAATATAGATATTTTGTCTTCCATGTTCCTGATAGGAGCCTCACCCTGAGCTTTCTGTAAAGCTTATGTCTTCTTTCACGAACCTGTTCTCCCTGTATTCCTCAAAAGCCTGCCTCAGTTCTTCTTCCGTGTTCATCACCACAGGCCCTCGCCATGCAACCGGTTCTCTCAGGGGCTTTCCTGACAGCAGAAGGTATCTTATGCCTTTGTCTCCGGCTTTGACTTCTGTCCAGTAATAGCTATCGAATATGAGCAGGTTCCCAAGGCTGTTCCCGTGCTCGATCACTCCTGAGAGCATGTAGGTTATCGTTTCCATGCCGCGGTGAAGATGCCAGGGAAAACCCATCCTGTAGTCCTCAGGATTGCTGGAATGGAACTCATCCTGCATCAGGAAAGGGTCTACATCTGTAGCATTGTCCATAATCTCCCCAAATGAATATCATCCATAAGCCGTATTAACCACTTATGCTCTCTTACTGATATTATCATAACAGAATCTCAGGCTGCGAACACATGCATGAAGATCTGATACCTGACATAAGAGAGGAACTGACCCTCAACTCAGACGAAAAGACAAAAGCCTCGTCAGCTCGCTTTTTCAAGGAAGGCATCAACTCCTATGGAGTAAAGTCTGCTGCAGTCCTCAGGATTGCGGATAAGTATTTCAAACTGATAAAGGATGAGAACAAACAGGAGATATTCTCCCGGTGTGAAGAACTGCTCGGTTCAGATCTCTTCGAAGAATCATCAATTGCTTTTGAATGGGTTTACCGCCTGCGGGAACAATACGGGCCTGAAGATTTCGGGACATTTGAAGAGTGGATCGGAAAATATGTCAACAACTGGGCAAAATGCGATACTTTCTGTAACCATTCGGTTGCTGCGTTCATCGAAACCTATCCAGGGTACATCGGCAGGCTCAAAGAGTGGACGGCCTCCGAGAACCGATGGTTCAGGAGGGCTGCGGCAGTAACACTTGTCCTGCCCGCCAGGAACGGCAAATTCCTGGAGGACGTGCTGGAGATCGCTGACAGGCTGCTTGAGGACGAGGATGACCTGGTGCGCAAGGGCTACGGCTGGATGCTCAAGGAGGCAGGCAAGGCGCACCAGCAGGAGATATTCGACTATGTGATGGCCAACAGGAAACTAATGCCAAGGATATCATTGAGGTATGCCATCGAGAAGTTCCCTGAAGACCTGCGAAAAAAAGCCATGGAGAAGTGACCATCTGCGAGAGGCGCACTTTTCAGGATGCCTCTCCGAGGATCTCACCCTTGATCTCTTCGAATATGATGGCATTTTCCCTTATACGTGCTTCAGCTTCACAGAAATCCATATCCTTGCATTCATTGTAGAATCCTATGAACCTTGTAAGCCACATCACCCTCAGGGCATCCACAAGCCGTACATCGTTTGTCTCAGAGTATTCCTCGAACATGCGCCATACTATCTCCGACCATCTCTCTGCATCAAGATACTGCTTTCCCCCAAGGTACGCTCCAAGGTGGTTAAGGATATCCTTAGGCAGCAGTTTTTCGTAGATGTCCGAGTATTCCCCGTAGCGTTTGGATACTGTCTCAAGCATTTTCTCCCTGCTCACGGTCACAGGTACAGGCACAGGTCCGTAGTACTCGGACACCCCTGCTATCTCTGTGGATGCAGGCCTGTGATTCCTTCCATTATAGTAAACGGCAAGATCGAACATTGTTTTGACCACCTGGCGAAACATCGGTATAAGGGAGGATTCAGGGTCTACGTACTTGGTAGTGGACTCATGGAGTTTTAACCCCAGCATGGCTTCCCTTATCCTGCGCTTCTCAGCGGATGCCACCGTGGTGATGAATATGTCTATGCCGAAGTCCGAAGGAAACAGGGGATGGGTACGCAGTATCTCCATGAGCTTGCTGGATATGCAGAACTCTCCTCCGATAGGCTGTCTGATATCAGCTCCATAGTATGCTCTTGTGAATGGGTAGGCAAGGTTGTTCGTGATGACTCCGTCAAATTTGTCACGCACATAGAAAGGTACCACAAGGTCTGTCCGGCCGTAGAGCACGGGCCTGACCATTTCCTGTATCCACTCGCCCTTGACCGATAAAAGATCTCCGTCTACGAAGGCAACAGCTTTGGAGCTGAGTCGGTGTGCGATCTCCATGACCGTGCGTATCCCTTCACCCTTGCCGGGAACGCCCATCTGCTCTACAACTATCTTTTTCACAGGCGCCAGCTCGAAAAGCCCTGCAAGCTCCGCTGTCCTGTCCGTTGAAAAGCCGTCTGACACCACAACCAGCGTATTGTAGGGAGAAAGGTACTGCAATATGCCCTCCCTCACGACGTTCATCACATGCAGTATCGTGGGCTCGACATTCTTTGTAAGGATTCCCACAACAACATCTATCTCTCCTATGTCTTCCAGCTGTTCCTCTATACCGCGATTGATTTCCATGTTAGTCCCCTGTTAATGTTCCATCCTGTCGAAATTATCACTCAGCTCTTGACAAGCCGTTGTTTGTCATGTAATTTTTCGCGGAGCTCCTACTTAAATGAACTCTTTTGAGAATAATACATTCTATTTTATTGAGGCAGTAGATCGTGTTTCTCGTCAGGACATAAGTTCCGTATCAAGCATATTGCAGCAGCTGGAAAACTTATGAGACACGGACAAAAAGTAAAATGAAAAGAGCAATTTGTGATTGCTCTTCTCGACGGCTGCGAGATGCCGTGCAGTCTGATCTAATTACTTCTGTGAGGATATCCTCTCATCAGCACTCTTGAGAATACTGCCCAGCATGTCCTCGTACGACATGCCTGCAAGCTTTGCCATCTTGGCCAGGTGGCCGTCCCAGCACCAGCCGGGATTCGGGTTAACCTCAAGGAGCTTGGGGTTGCCTGCGGCATCAATTCTCCAGTCAAGACGCGTGTAATCCCTGCACTCCAGCCTGCTGATAAGCTTGAGACTGCATTCTATTATCTTTTCCTCGACTTCCTTTGGCAGGTCTGCGGGAACCGACCTGATCTTCCAGTACGGCGACTCCGGTATCCACTTTGCTTCATAGCCGCACACCCTTGGCAGATCTTCAGGAAGCTCGGAATAGTCCTCCTGGATGATGGGAAGCACATTATAGCTCTCCGGCGGGTTGCCGATGATACCTATGCTCAGGTCCTTTCCGGTAAGGAACTCCTCAATGAGTATCGGCTTGTCGTACCCCAGTCCCTCTCTTATGTCATAGATGGCCCTGACAACCTCATCATAGCTGTTGCATACGCTGTGCTGGTTAAGTCCGAAACTGGAGTCACCGAAGTTCGGCTTCACGATGACAGGGAAGCCCATGGGCAGCTCGAACATGCTGTCCTCTGCCTTTACCACTATGCCCTCGGGAACCGGGACTCCCAGGTCCTTTGCAATTCCCCTTATAAGTGCCTTGTCGTAGCAGAATGCAAGGCACTGTGGTCCGGAGCCTGTGTATGGAATGCCAAGCATCTCCAGCAGTGCGGGTACGTGCAGTTCTCTCCTGGGGTCGTTGTTGTAGCCCTCATCACACAGGTTGAATACGAAATCCACCTTGCTTTTGAACTTTGCAAGGTCGGAGATCAGTGTGTCATGGTTGTTCAGGTATTTGAAGGAATAACCTTCCGCCGACTGGATACTTCCCTTGAGCTGGTCTATGGTATACAGGTCGTCATCATCAAAGACTCCGCAGGGTTTGAGCTCATCCCTCTTCTTTGGGTCGCCGAACACGACCACCACGTTCTTCTCAGCATCCTTCGCCTTCTTCTTCTTGGGTGTCCACTCCTTTTTGACGGACGCAGTGACAAATATGCGTCTTCCCATCATGCCCAGATCCTGGTTCCTCAGGGTCTCTGACTTAACGAAATCAACTATCTCAACATCAGTGAACTCTGCTTTCTTCAGAAGCTCCACAAGGCCCTCACTGGTGTACAGGCGCTCTGCGTAGAACTGGTCTGCAATGACACCTGATGTTTCATTGACAATGACCTCTCTGGATATCAGTTTATGTCCGTCTGTTGATATGGAGCGTTCCCTGCATACGAAATTGTGCTTGTCTATCCATTCCCATGAACGAGGCTGGTAATTCTCCTTCAGGTATGAACCGTCGGCAACATCAAGCAGGACCTTTCCCCAGGGTTTGAGTATCCTTTTAACTTCTTTCAGTACCCTCAGGTCTTCCTCCGATGTCTCGAAATAGCCAAAACTGTTGCCAAGGAGCATCACTGCATCAAAGGTGTCTGTAGCATAGGGGGTTTTCCTGGCGTCCCCTTCCCTGAACTTGACCCCAAGCCCTTCCTTCTTCGCAGTGGCCTTTGCCCTCTGGATAAGGTAGTGGGACCTGTCGAGTCCTTCCACATTCGTTTTTACACTTATTGTGGTAGTTTTTGGCTTTATTTTTCATCAGGTATTTCCCTCTGAATTGTGGGCTGTATCGGTCGATACATTTAAACTGGAAATACGGATCCTAAGAATAAAAATCTATGTTCACACAGGAATTTTTCAGGATCCTGCATATTTTATATTACAGGGAATTTAAATATCCGCAAAAACCACTGAGAAAAAACCGGCATCAGAAATCAGTGAGAAAAGTCTGCCTTTCATCTATCCTGTCGAGCTTGCTAACTCCCACTCCCAGCAGCCTGAACCTGCCGCGTCCCATGAATTCCTCCATAAGCTCGATAGCTACCTTTACTATGGATCCCATGTCATTGGTAGCTGCATGCAGCGTCCTGGCACGGGTATAGGTCCTGAAGTCTTCAAAACGCACCCTGATACTGACCGTCCTGAACCTGAACCTCTTTTTTTCAAGATCTGTATGCACCTTTGCGGCAAGTTCGCACAGGACCTTTTCTATGATCACAGGATCGGATATGTCCTCATCAAAAGTATCTTCGGTGCTGATGGATTTTACTTCCTCTCTCTCCTTTACCTCCCTCAGGTCAATACCGTTGGCAAGCTGGTGCATTACAATGCCATATCTTCCAAAGCGGGATATGAGGAACTGCACGTCTGCACTGGCTAGCTGCCCGATTGTCTCTATGCCAATCTCCTTCAGCAAAGGTTCTGTCTTTTTACCGATACCGGGTATCCTTGACACACTGAGAGGATGCAGGAAATTTTTGACTTCCTCTGGTCTCACCACGGTCAGACCATCGGGCTTGTTCATGTCGGAAGCTATCTTGGCTATGACCTTGTTGGGTGCGACACCCACCGAGCAGCTCAGTCCCTGCCTGCGCATCACCTCGTTCTTGATCTTCCGTGCAAGCAGGGTGGCTGACAGGTAATCATCTATGCTGTCGCCCATATCCAGATAGGCTTCATCGACGCTGACCTGTTGGAACCTGTCCGCAAACATGCGCAGCACTTCCATGATCCTGTCCGAGGTTTCCTTGTATAGCTGCATATTCACAGGCAGGTAGACCGCTTCAGGGCAGAGTCTGTATGCCCTGGATATAGGCATTGCAGAGTGGATGCCAAACTTCCTGGCCTCGTACGAACAGGTACTGACGACCCCTCTCCCTTTCCCCGCCTTTGGGTCGGAACCAACTACAACAGGCAAACCCCTGAGTTCGGGGCGCCCCCTTACCTCCACGGAAGAATAGAAACTATCCATATCCACATGCATTGTTATCCGGCTGAGCGATGGGTCGTTCATTGATCTAGTTTTATATAATAAATGCTTTAATTATATTATGGGTAGCACCCTGAAAGTGTTTGTGCCAGGGTCCGAAATCTTATTAAGGCTTTGATTAATCTTCAGGTGAATAATGTACATATATATTGCAATGTCTGCTTATCTGGTTGTCCTCTTCCTGACCCTGCGTGATATCCGCATATACAGGCGCACGGGTCTGGCATCATACAGGAAAGGAGCCTTGAAAGGGCTCGTAGCTTCGACTGTGGTACTTGCGGGCACGCTGCTCACAGTTGCGTTTCCTGAGCCTGGGCTTCTTATTGTCTTTATAGGGCTCTTCATAAACCGTAAAGGTATCAGGGAAAAGGTATTCCGGGATGCAGGTACCATGGACAGGCTGCTTGGCAAGACCGATATCTAATTAAGGCTTAAGGTCAATTCCGGCAATCCAAAAGGTATAAATGCAAGTGTATTTATTATAAGCCGTTACAACTTATTGTCATAAAGTTTACAGTTTCATCACTACCAATGGAGAATCATCATGGGAAATATAAGACAGAACAACATCAAGACTATCTCACTCCGCTTAATTGACAAGTATGGCGACTCCTTTACAGGGGACTTTGACGCAAACAAGCTCCTTGTAACAAAGTACACCACCATCGAGAGCAAGGTCATCAGGAACCGTGTTGCAGGTTACGTAACAAGAAAGATCACACACAAGCCCAAAGAGTAAGCCTTTGAAGGGATGCCCCATGTTCGAAGGAGTTCTACCTGCGCTTGTAACCCCCTTCACAAAGGACAATAAGATCGACTGCGAAAGTTTCAGGAAGATCGTCTCCTTTGTGGAAGAAGGCGGTGTTTCAGGCATCGTGGCCTGTGGCACGACCGGTGAATCGGCAACCCTCTCAATGGCGGAGCATAAGCAGCTCATTGACCTTTCCATTGACTGCGCCAATGTTCCTGTCGTAGCCGGAACGGGTTCCAATAACACGGTGGAAGCGATAGAACTTACAAAACATGCGGCTGATGCAGGAGCTGATGCAGCTCTTGTGATCTCTCCCTATTACAACAAGTCCAACAGGGCAGGGCTTCTTGCTCATTTTAAGTCTATAGCGGGCTCTGCTGACATCCCTGTCATTTTGTATAACGTACCTTCCCGCACCGGGCAGGATATTTCCGCAGAGCTCATAGCCGAGCTTGCAAAGGTGGGCAACATCGTGGCTGTCAAGGAGGCAAGCGGAAGCGTTGAGAAAGTCTCCCGTATCCTTGAACTTACCGCAGATGAGGATTTTGATGTCCTTTCCGGTGAGGATGGCCTGACACTGCCAATACTATCTGTGGGCGGTGTGGGTGTCATCTCAGTGGTCGCGAACGTGGTGCCCGGTATGATGGTAAGGCTCGTGGACGCAGTCCGTAAGGGCGACCTGAGGACTGCGAGGGAAATGCATTTCAAGATGGCTCCCATCACGCGCGCTCTGTTCTCTGAGACAAACCCCATACCTGTCAAGCGTGCTATGGAACTCATGGGACTCTCAAGCGGCGATCTCAGGCTCCCGCTGGCACCGCTAAGCGAAGAGAACGACAGGATACTGAAAAACACACTTCGTAAACTCGGGTGCATAGAATGATCAACGTAGCAGTCACAGGCGCTTCAGGAAAGATGGGCAAGCTCATTCTTTCCAATATTCTCAGATTTGAGGACCTTAAGCTTTCAGCAGCTTTTGACCTGGTCAACATAGGAATGGATGTGGGAGAGGTTGCCCAGTTAGGCACGCTGGACGTCCCGATCTCCGATATAAAGGACCTGGAGTCCGTACTGAAGTCTTCAGGCACGGACGTATTGATCGATTTCACAATCGCCGGGGCGACCATTGTCAACGCCCCAAGGGCTGCAGCATGCGGTGTCAGCCTCGTCATCGGTACCACCGGTCTGAGCGATGAGCAGAAGGGAACCATAAACGATGCCATCCTGAAGAACAATGTTGCAGGCATCATATCTCCCAACTACTCCGTAGGTGTCAGTGTCTTCTTCCGGATATTGAAGGAGGCAGCCAAGTATCTGGGGGAGACGGATGTGGAGATCATCGAAGCCCATCACAACCAGAAAAAAGACGCTCCAAGCGGCACTGCGCTCAAGGCTGCTGACGTTATCAGCGAGGCCCTTGGCGGCAGGGAATATGTCTACGGCCGCGAGGGAATGGCCCCAAGAGGCAGGGAAATAGGTATCCATGCCGTGCGCGGCGGGGATATCGTGGGAGACCACACAGTGCTTTTCGCAGGCGATGGCGAGAGGATCGAGATAAAGCACCAGGCACATTCCCGCCAGGCCTTTGCAGGCGGAGCGGTGAAAGCGGCTCTCTGGATAGGCAATGCAAAACCCGGTGTCTATACCATGGAAGACATCCTCGGATTGTAAAAGCCACTTTTCTTCCTTTTCTTTCCTTTTATTTGCTGTTTGATGAGCGTGTTTGAAAACAGCGCACTTCTATGCCAAACTTTTATTAGCAAACTTATTATATATATTCCTGTAACTGCTTACAGGCCATAGCATTTTGTATAGGTTAAAATTATATATTTTGCATTATATATTGTCCAATGTAGAAGCTGACTCCACCAGACTCTGCCTATATTGATACCTCCAAACTCCATTTTATTTATTTTATCAATTACAACAAGTTCTTTGCAATATCCTCGGAGATCGATCTTCCGCAGTATGTGCATCTCAGTATCAGGTTCCCCTCAACAGAAACATCGAACTTGGAAGTGACCGGCTCATTGCTGTTTGATATGCAGTTGGGGTTCACGCATCTGACGACACCTTCCACAAAGGTGGGGATATGCACTTTCTTTTTCTGGGAAACATTGAAGTTGCGGATGATGTTGATAGTGGCATTGGGTGCTATCAGGGCTATCTTGTCCACTTCACGGACGTTCAGTTCCCTGTTCTCTATCTTGACAACGTCCTTGATGCCAAACTTCCCCGGAGAGTTCAGGAGCACACTCACAACACCCTGTGAGGAGTCCGGGATGCCAAGGATCTTTAACACATTCAGGGCCTGGCCTGCATTGATATGATCTATCACGGTGCCGTTCTCTATCCTCTTGACCCTGAGTTCCTGCTCTTCGTTCATATCTCGATCGCCCCCAGCACAAGTGCAAGCAGTGCCATCCTGACCGGCACCCCGTAGAACGCCTGCTTGAAGTAGCATGCATGCGCTGTCTCATCCACTCCGTTATCTATCTCATTGACCCTGGGCAGCGGATGCATTATCCTGAGTTCCGGCCTGGCATCTGTCAGCAGTTCCGGCGTGATCTTCAACCTGTTGGCTACCTTCTCGTACTCGGCGGGATCGGGGAACCTTTCTTTCTGGATGCGGGTCATATATATCACATCGACCTCATTGATGGCATCCTCTATAGTATCACTCTCTGTGACCTTTGCGCCCCTTTTCTCAAGGTCGCTTATTATCTCCTCGGGCATCCTGAGTTCCATTGGTGATATCAGGGTGATCTCTGCACCGTAAAGGGACAGCGCATAGCACAGTGAGTGTACGGTCCTGCCGTATTTCAGGTCTCCTGCAAGTGCGATCTTGAGTCCCTCGAGGTGGCTTTCCCTCTTGATGGTATACAGGTCCAGCAGGGTCTGGGTCGGATGGTGGCCTGCCCCGTCACCTGCATTCAGTATGGGGATGGTGGAGAACTCTGCTGCGAGCTGTGCGGCTCCTTCCTTCGGATGCCTGAGCACAATAGCATCGGCGTAACCGTCAACGACCCTTATTGTATCTGCAAGTGTCTCTCCCTTTGCGATAGAGCTGGCATCCACAGATCCCAGGTTGAGCACATTCCCTCCCAGGCGGTACATTGCCGTTTCAAAGGACATGCGTGTCCTTGTGCTTGGTTCAAAGAAAAGTACTGCCAGGATCTTGCCTGTGAGCAGGTCGGACCTCTGTTTGCCAAGAGCTATCGGCTCCATTCTTTCTGCGGTCTCCAGGATGCTATCGATCATATCCCTGGAGAACGATGTCATTGAGATGATGTGGTGACCCTTAAATTTCATCGGGTAATAAAGGAATTACATGAGATAAATGTTTACTGATAGGAACACTCCTGCGGACCTCCGGGAAGGTTTTTCTTTTACCTGATGAATTGTCGACTAAGATTAAATTTATAGGTTCTAAAGTATTTACTAGTACAGAAAATAAATGAAGGTGATCTTATCAGACCCATAATCCAGGTTGCTCTCGATCTCCTGGAAACGGACCGCGCCATCCAGATTGCCACTGAGGCCCTGGAAGGCGGCGCGGACTGGATAGAGGCGGGCACTCCTCTTATCAAAAGCGAAGGAATGGATGCCATAAGAAATCTCAAGGCAGCATTTCCCAAAAGAACAGTAGTGGCCGATATGAAAATAGCCGACACCGGAGCCATGGAAGTGGAGATGGCCGCAAAGGCCGGTGCGGATATTGTGGTTATTCTCGGAAGTGCCGATGACTCCACTGTGCTTGAAGCCGTCAGGGCTGCAAAGAAATATGGTGTCAGGATCATGGCCGACCTGATCTCGTCACCGGAGCCCGTATCCCGCTCAAAGGAGCTTGAGCGGATGGGTGTTGACTACATAAACGTCCATGCCGGTATCGACCAGCAGATGACTGGCCGTGACTCGCTTACCATCATGAGGGACGTCGTGAAGGAGGTCAGCATTCCTGTTGCAGTTGCAGGAGGCCTTGATGCCCTTTCATGCGCGCAGGCCGTAAGTGCAGGCGCCAGTATAGTGATCGTGGGGGGCAATATCGTCCGTTCGTCTGATGTGACCTCCTCTGCCAGGGCCGTAAGGAACGGTATTGATACACTTGGTGATATCTCTGGCTCCGGAAAAAGCCGTGAGGAAGAGATACGTGACATATTCATGTCCGTGTCCACTCCCAACATTTCAGATGCCATGCACCGCAAGGGAGCTATGCAGGATATCTTTCCCGTGCTGACAGGAAAGAAAATGGTGGGTACTGCAGTCACAGTCCAGACCTTCAGGGGTGACTGGGCAAAGCCTGTTGAGGCTATTGATGTGGCTGGCAGGGGTGATGTCATAGTCATATACAATGGCAGCAGGCATATTGCTCCCTGGGGCGGCCTTGCCACCCAGAGCTGCCTGGGCAAGGGAATCGCGGGCGTGGTGGTTGACGGGGCCGTGCGGGACATTGACGATATCAGGAAAATGGACCTTCCCGTGTTTGCAACATGCCATGTCCCCAACGCCGGGGAACCCAAGGGTTTTGGCGAGATAAACTCTGAGATCGTATGCGGTAACCAGGCAGTAAGGCCAGGCGACTATATTGTGGGAGATGACAACGGTGTTGTGGTTGTTCCCAGAGAGCGCGCCTATGAGATAGCAAGGCGGGCCAGGGAAGTCGAGAAAACAGAGCAACGCCTGTCCGAGGAGATAAGAAGGGGTGCCACCTTGTCCGAGGTCATGCAGTTGAAGAAATGGGAAAAACATTGAAAGACCTTGTAAAACGGAGATATCAAAAATGATGGAACTGCTTAAAGTGCTTGCTTGCATGCCTTTTTTACTCTACGCCTGCTACTCCGACATAAAGAGCCGCAGGGTCGTGAACGAGGTGTGGGTGGCGATGTTTGGTGTTTGCTATGTCTTTATCCTCTACGATTTCATGACCCTCGGCATGCCCTACCTTATCAGGAACCTGCTGACATTCGCTCTCATTTACGCTTTTGTATATATCCTGTTCCAGTTCGGGGCCTTCGGTGGTGCCGACGCCAAGGCGCTCATGGTGATCTCGCTCATTGTGCCGACCTTCCCTGCTATCACGATAGCCGGTGCCAGCCTGCCTCTCCAGGGGACCCCCCTCTTCGATGTTTTCGCATTTAGCGTATTCGGTAACTCCATCATACTTACAGTAGTGGTTCCCATAGGACTTTTCATTTACAACCTGCTTCACAATCCTCTGAAGGAATCACTGAGAAAACCGTTATACATGCTCATCGGCTACAGGACATCTGTATCCGGGCTTGGCAAAAGTCACATACGCATGATCGAATCCTACGAAGACACAGATAATGGCATTGAGTTCAGCTTCGCAAGGTCAGGCACCGAGCTGACGTCAGATGTTATTGCCCAGCTCAGGGGACACGTCAGGGCAGGCAGGATGGAGGACAATGTTTGGGTAACGCCGGGCCTTCCCTTTATGATACCCATCACAGCCGGATTTATCGCTGCAGTCGTGTTCGGTGACCTGATATTCTATATTACGTTGCGGTTCATCATGATGTGAAATGCTCTTGTTAGTCTCAAAAGATTCAAGTATTTTTTTTCGATTGTTTCTTTAGCAGAAATTAAGTTCATATTTTAAATTGCGGCAAAATATTTTTTCTAAAATCCGTGGAATATTCGGAGAAGCAAAACAGATTTTTCAATAAGCAGTGTAGAATTTATCGTATGTAGAAATCACATATTCAAACACATGCAATGCCGTACTTATCTGTTTTCCTCTAAGCTGCAGAAATTAACAGTTCGATGAAATGGCCATAAGATTTTAATAAGATTATTCAACATTTACAGTACCACAATGTAATATTGTGGACCGGAATCCAAACAACAATTGCAAAGTCCGCTTGGATTCCGGAATTGCCCTGAGGCATAGTAACGTTAGCTTTTATTGAGTTTAAGCTTTGCGTTTCTTGCCTCGGGAGATTCGAGGAGTAATATGAAGAAAATCGTAACGCAATCAATGATAGTGTCATTCGCTCTTGTGCTGATGGTACTATTTGCAGGGGTTGGCTTCGCCAAAGAAAATTCCTTTTCTTTAACGGATGAAGAAAAGATCGAGCTTGCAAACAAATTGTGGGGGACAGATATCACCTATGGAGAGTATATCGAGCAAGTGTTCCCGGATGCATATGAAAAATCACCTGATACTCCAACAAAGACCTTTTACGATATGAAAGTCATATGGATGGACCCTTCTGCTGAAGTATCTGAATCAAAACAAATATTTACAGCGACAGGGGAAGATACTAAATCTGTGCCTTATCTGGGAGTTGCAGACTCTGAACTGAGCTATGCTAGTTCGAAAATCACGTATAAGACATGGCAAAGAATGGTTTTGCCGACTCCTTATACCAGGATTCCAAGCATGACGATCCTTACGCATTTATGGAGGGACAATGGAAATACAGAAATAATTGGAATTAAGTATGCACAAGGAAGCAACGTTTACTCGCTGGAGGCAAAAAATACTTATAGCAATCCTGCTCCAGCGTATTACCGGGTGATTGGTCAGTATTCTGGTGTATTTCCATCTGGAGTTACCCCACCTGGTTATAATGGAGTATCTTCTACAGATTGGGTATATATCAGCTGAAAGGTTCTGTAGGGAGATTTTCCTTCCTACTTTTTTATAAGAGGAAACATGGTATCTTTTTTTATAGGATTTGATTTTTCTGGAATTATCATTGAGATCATTGCATTAGTATTATTGATTTTGTTAGTTAAGAGATATGAACGTATTAAAGGAAAGAAAATATCTTTGTTTTCGTGGTTGCAATTTGTAGTGGCATACTTTATAATTCTGCGCATCTTGTTTTTATAAGATGAGCTCTTCGACAGGCGAAGGCTGGCAGGGAGGAGTAATTTACGATAAATTGAGGAAGGATGCCTGCAACTTCAGTTGCTTGCGGCCTGAAAGGGTCAGAGAGGAATACCAGAAATGGACTCTATAGTATCTAGATGCCCCTACCTGAGCGTGCGAAGGAGTAATCCGACGTGCGGAGCCTCGGGAACAATGTTCCGACAGCAGAAAGCCTCAATTCTGTTGTGGGCTAGGGGAGGCTTGGGACGGGTGAGCGAAAGCAAATCATTGCATATACGGCTCGTCAAGTTGAACTGGCGGAAGAGGCTTATACGCCAGAACCAAAAGGTAAGCGGGTTGGATCGTGTGGTGCGACTACTCACGACGATACTCAACAACTCCCGCCGGGCCACAGATGGCACCCACCCCTCAGTGTTTGAGTCTTCTCTGATCAACAGGGTAAGCCCCATGCATCCCACTTCAGTGGTATCCGAACCGTAAGGAACGGGGATGGTGTAGGGGGTAGAGGAACATGGAAAAAGCGAATGCTACGCAGTAATAGTGTAGATAGGACCAGTTAAGTGGAGATACCCAACCTGAAAAGGTGCTGACTTCTAACAGTGGTCTTCCTCGGAAATGAACATCTTTAACCGCCTTAACCCTAAGGAGAAGTTAGGCAATGCTAGTTATTGAACAGACCAAGGAACAAAACCTGAAATGGCAGGACATCAACTTGGCTGCTGTTGAAGGGCAAGTACGGCGAATACAGGAAAGGATTTTCCGAGCGGCTCAGAACGGGGAACATGTAAGGTCAAAAACCTGCAAAAGCTCCTCGTTCGCTCAGCTAGCGCAAAGTTACTGGCAATCCGTCAAGTGACCCGGCAAAATAAAGGAAAACACACTCCTAGAGTAGACGGTGTTATCATCGATACACCAGAAGCCCATGTACAACTCCTTCAGGAAAATCTGTTTCTGAAGGACTACCGACCCAAACCAGTTAGAAGAGTCTATATCCCTAAATCAAATGGAAAAGTACGTCCATTGGGCACAGCCGGATTCATCACTGCAGTCGTGTTCGGGGGCCTGATATTCTATATTACGTTGCGGTTCATGGTGATGTGAAATGCTTTTTCCGGGCCCGGTTTTTGGTATATGTCCTTGGGTCCAATGCTGGCATATAACAAACCGGCCCCAAATGGTTCTTGTTATCCCTTAATTGAAATATTTGAGAGATATTAATGTATGTATCTGTTTTAGAAATGTGCTACTAACAAATCTATTGCTACCTAAAATAATTGTTATATTTATTAGTTATAATCGCAAAGTCCAACTGAAATTTCAAGAGTTAGTAAGCAGGATTCTATTTCTTCCCTTAGATTAGTTTCAACAAAAGCATTCCGGCTCTTCCATATTTATTATTCACACATCGTATTTCTCAAATGTATGTATAAATATTTAATTGGTGAGATATAATGGATAAGTATTTTTATAATAACTATTAGTATATTATTAGAAAATTCTGCCGTATATAGTCAATCGGAATAAATGATGACCGATCAAGAGGTTTTTGAATGTTCAATGAAAAAAGCAAGCTTAAAAAAGAAGTCGCTGATCTTAAGAACACAATGCGTGAAAAAGAATCGCAGTTTGATTTCCTCGTAACCAATATTCCTTGTTTTCTATTCCGCTGCAAATACGATAAAAACGGGACAATGCTCAGTATGTCTCAGAAGGTCACTTTATCAAGTGGATATCCGGCATCTGATTTTGTAAATAATTCTGTAAGGACCTATGAGAGCATTATTCTCTCTGAAGATGTTGACTATGTAAACCAGAGTATCACCGAAGCGATCAAGAACAACGAACACTGGGAGATCGAGTACCGTATCCTCCATAAAGACGGCAGCATTCGCTGGGTGCGCGAGAACGGAGAGGCCGCAGTTGATGAAAACGGGACTATACAATATCTCGATGGTTTTGTTCTTGACATCACTGAAGAGAAGAAAGAAAAACTGATCAATGGGATACTTGAACTCGTAGATGCTGCAATCCATGAAAAGTTTGATACCCGTGGCCAGGCGGATATCTATGAAGGTAACGACCGCAGGGTAATGGAACATATCAACCAGTTGCTTGACGTTATAGTTGAGAAGGTATACTGGTACAACTCAATCCTCGATAGTCTTCCGTTCGCGGTATCAGTCACGGATACTAATATGAACTGGACCTTCATCAATAAGGCAGTGGAAGAGCTCACAGGCCTGAAAAGGGAGGAAGTGCTTGGCTCTTCATGTGAGCAGTGGGGCGCTGAAATATGCGGTACCGAAAAATGCGGTGTCTGCAGACTGAACAGTGGAAAACCTGTTACTTATTTCTCTAATCCTGCCGGGAACAGGAACTACCAGGTGGATGCTTCCTACCTGCACGATGCCGGGGGCAGGAAGATCGGACATATCGAACTCTTCTAGGACGTTTCCGCAGTAAAGCAAAATGCGATTTACACCAAGAAAGAGATCAACCGCCTGATTTCCAATCTGGAGCATATTGCTGCGGGGAACCTGGATATTGATTCCTGTGTGACCGAGGCAAACGAGTACACAGTCGATCAGCATGAAAACTTTACGAGCATATATGCTTCTCTCGGACAGGTGAAAGATGCCATCAATAATCTGATTGTGGATGCCGATGTGCTCTCGAAGGCTGCAGTGCAGGGCCAGCTTGATGTCCGCGCCGATGCTTCCAGACACCAGGGAGATTATCGTGCCGTAGTTGAAGGTGTGAATCATACTCTTGATGCTGTCATAGGTCCGCTAAACATGGCTGCGGAATATGTTAACAGAATCTCACAGGGAGAGTTACCCCCGATAATTGCTGACCAGTATAACGGAGACTTCAACGAGATAAAGAATAACCTCAATAATCTTATTGAAGCGAACAGCCAGATATCTGAGGTTGCACGAAACCTCTCAATAGGCAATACAAATGTGAGTATAAGTAAGCGCTCCGAAGACGATGTACTCATCGCGAGCATACAGAAAGTAATTGAAAATAGCAGGCACGATGCAGAAAGTGTCCAGAAAATGGCGGAAGGCATCCTTGATATTGACATAACGGTGATGTCAGAACAGGATGTCATGGCAAAGAGTTGTGTGAATATAAGAGATAACCTGAAACTTCTGGTATCTGACGCCAATAAGCTGGCGCAGGCAGGGATTAACGGCCAGTTAAGTACACGTGCAGATGCCTCGAAACATCTGGGCGACTATCGCAAGATCGTTGAGGGAGTCAACAACTGCCTGGATGCTGTCACAGGTCCCCTGAGTGAGGCTGCAAGGGTCATTGATGCCTATGCCCAAGGCGATCTGGGTGCGAGAGTAACGATAGACACCAAGGGAGACTTCAGACAACTGAGTAACACCCTCGATAATTTCGGGGACGCACTTCAGAATGTTATCAATGATTCATGCGAAGTCCTGAATTCCATCTCATCCAATGACCTGACAAGAGCTGTACAGGTCAATGGAGTCGGAGATTTCTCGCAGCTTACCGACGGCGTGGAGAATTGCAGGCAGTCCCTGAATGGGATAGTTGCTCTTGTAAGCGAGAATGCTGAAAGTGTTGCCTCGGCAGCAGAAGAGATATCCTCTTCAAGTGAGGAACTTCTGGCAGCAAGTGAACAGGTAGGCGGTGCAGTAACTGAAATATCTAAAGGCGCACAGATGCAGTCTGCCAAGGCCGAAGAAGTTTCCAGGGCGATGAGCGATATGACCCAAACTGTCCAGGAAGTAGCCGTTAATTCAGAAAAGGCAGCACAGACAGCGGTTGTTTCCAACCAGTTCATACATGATCTGGGGGAAATGTCGCAGGATCTTCTGGGAAAGATGGCTAATATCAAATCTGCCGTTGGAGACTCTTCGGATGTCATCAAAGAGCTTGACGGAAAGTCCAAGCAGATAGGTGAGATTGTCGATCTCATAACAAGCATTGCCGACCAGACAAACCTGCTGGCCCTCAATGCAGCAATAGAAGCTGCAAGAGCCGGAGAGCACGGCCGTGGGTTTGCCGTGGTTGCGGATGAGGTACGCAAGCTGGCAGAGGACTCAGGCAATGCTGCCAAAGAGATTGCGCAACTCATCCATCAGATGCAGAGTGGTACCCAGAACGCAGTAGCTTCAATGAAGAAAGGCACTGATGAAGTGGCTACAGGAGCGGTATCTCTTGAGAAGTCGGTCGTTGCTATCGGAAAGGTCGTCGAGGCAGGAGACACCATCGTTAAGATGGTCCAGGAAATAGCTGCCGCTGCAGAAGAGCAGTCCGCATCGATAGAAGAGATTACATCCTCAGTGGAAGAAGTATCTGCCATCTCCGAAGAATCTGCAGCAGGGACACAGGAAGCTTCCGCTTCTGTCCAGGAACAGACCGCGTCCATGCAGGAGCTCTCAAAGTCTGCTCAGGAACTTGCTGACGTTGCTGCAAAGATGCAGTCGGTAGTTTCAAAGTTCAGGCTCGATAATGGAACGGCTGATAATTCATATGGTACAGAAACCGACAGAAAAAGAAAACCGGCCACTTCTTCAAAGAGAATGTTGCTATGAAAGGTCATATCCTAATGGCAGGATCATTTGCAGACGAAAGCAGTCACTCAGAAACGCTGCTTCAGATGGTATATGCCACCTTTAAAAAGAAGAATTCGGCAATGAGATTGTAAAAATAAAGGAGATAATCAGGATACCTTCTGTCACAAAAATATCTCCGGTACCAAGATACATTGAAGGGGCATTAACTCGCGATAAAGCATAATCCTGTTTATCAATCTTGCAATCAGGTTCGTATTAGAACACAATGATAGGTAAACAATTAATGGATGCGCATAAAACAGGAAGCGATCATTCCTGCCTGCTTCCTGAGATCATCTCCGCCCACACTTCCTTTATCTCCTCTTCCAAGAAGGAATCCCCGAGTTTGGCCCTTGCCAGGATGACCATCTCCCTCTCAAGTCCGCTGATGGTCTTCAGGATGGTCTCACGCTTTGATTCGGGTATATTGTTGCCGTTTCCCTTCTCCTTTGCAGGCAGTTCCGGCGCCACGAGATTCTGCACGGTCTTTTTCTTAAGTGGTGAATGGTCTTTTTCCCATGCATTCTTTGGAGAACCGCCATTTTGCTCTTCGCAGTACTTGCTGATCTCTTTGAGGAAAATTTCCCCATATTTCTTCAGCTTATACTCTCCGACTCCTGTTATCTTGAGCATCTCGGCCTTGTTGGAGGGCTTCTTTGCAGCCATTTGCTTGAGGCTCGTGTCCGCGAATACTATGTAGGGCGGAACATCCTGAAGCTCGGCCATTTCCTTCCTGAGGTCCTTGAGCTTTTCGAAAAGTTCACTGTCACTACTCTTTGCAGTTTTCCTGGGCTGCGGAGAAGTCACTTTCTGCGGCTTTGCAAGAATTTCCGGCTCATATGGCTCCTCATCCTCAGAGGCTGGTGTATCGGGGAACTCCAGTGCAGCGATTCTTGTGAGGGTCACAGTTCTCGAACCCTGCATCACTTCCCTGCTCGCCCTGCTGAGTTTCAGAAGGGGGTACCTTGTACCTTCCACTGACAGTATTCCCTGCTGCACCATCTCCCGTGCGATATCCAGCCATTCTGAACGGTGGAGGCGGCAGCCGGAATTGTAGGTCTCAAGTTTCTCATGCTTCTTTTCCTTGATCTTCCTTGTATTGGCGCCACACAGCACATCAACGACGTGGTTCATGCCGTAACGTTCGCCAAGCTCGTCAACACAGCTGATAAGCAGTTTCGCCTTATCGGTCCCGTCGACCTTCTCCCTGGGGCGCAGGCAGGCATCGCATCCTCCGCAGTTATCTGTTTCCAGCTCCTCGCCGAAGTATCTCAGGAGTGTCTTCCTGCGGCACGTCGTACCCACGCAGTAATTCACCATGTCCTGAAGCTGTTTCAGGGCAATGTCCCTTTCCTCTTTCTTTCCTTTCTGCTTGATGAAATACTCTATGCGATACCTGTCGCCGTGGCTGAAGAAAAGGATACATTCACATTCAAGACCATCCCTGCCTCCCCTGCCGGTCTCCTGGTAGTATCCCTCCAGGTTCTTCGGAAGGTCGTAATGGATGACAAAGCGCACGTTGGGCTTATCGATACCCATGCCAAAGGCAATGGTGGCAACAATTATGTCTGCATCATCCTTGATGAAGGCCTCCTGGTTCATCTCGCGCTGGGTATCGCTCAGCCCTGCGTGATAGGGTAGTGCGTTAAAACCATCCCTCCTGAGCTTTGCAGCGATGGTGTCCACGTTCTTGCGGCTCTGGCAGTAGATTATGCCGCTCCTTCCCCTGTTCTTTCTCAGGTACTGGAGCACCTGGTCATAGGTTTCCTTTTTTTGCCTTATCTCATAGAGGAGGTTATGCCGGTTGAAGCTTGCCACATAGGTCTTACAGCCTTTCAGTCCCAGCTGGGAGAGGGTATCCTCCCTGACTTTCGGGGTTGCTGTGGCCGTCAGGGCAATTATCGGCACCTTCGGGAACTTCTGCTTGAGCATACTCAGCTTGCGGTACTCGGGCCTGAAATCGTGCCCCCACTCTGATATGCAGTGGCTCTCGTCAATTGCGAACAGGCTTATGTTCGCCTTCGCGATCAAAGCCAACGTGCTGGACATCGTAAGCCGCTCGGGTGCGACATAGAGTATCTTGATGTCGTTTGAGACAATGTCATCGCAGACTCGCCTGGACTCGGTATAGCTCTGGGTGCTGTTAAGGAATGCCGCATTGATACCATTGGCCCTGAGGCTGTCCACCTGATCCTTCATAAGGGATATCAGGGGCGACACAACAACGGTCAGTCCGTCCAGAAGCAGCGCAGGCAGTTGGTAACAAAGGGATTTCCCGCCTCCTGTGGGCATGAGAA
Organism: Methanolobus sp.; assembly: GCA_030154025.1. Classification (GTDB taxonomy): domain Archaea; phylum Halobacteriota; class Methanosarcinia; order Methanosarcinales; family Methanosarcinaceae; genus Methanolobus. Next base: position 4,148 of record JASKKT010000018.1, on the reverse strand, counting down.
CGAAGGTATCCTTCCCGTCTAGTACGTCCTGGACTATTTCTTTCTGAAGGGGGCGGAACTCAGAATATCCGAAGTACTTCTGAAGGGTTTGATACATTTTACGACCGCTGCTGTTTCGTTATTTATTCGTTATCCAATTGTTGATCCATGCCTGTTGTTGGTGTCTTTTTGATCTTTGTTTTGTTTGACCCCTATGCTGCCGGCATATATAACTTGCTTGTAAGCGGAGTGTAAGTATTATCCGCGCAGTAAGCATTAATAGCAGATGTCCGTTAAAGTGTCTTCAAAGAGCGAGCATTAATAAGCACAAACTTATATCCCAAGAGTAAAATCTGAGGAGTAAATCCTATTTTCGGAGTTCACATTCATGGTAAAAGTTGATAAGTTCATCCCTAAGGCAATTGAAAAGATGCAGCAGCAGATCACTGACGGCAGGGCCATAATAGCCCTTTCCGGAGGTGTTGACAGTTCTGTATGTGCTGTCCTGGCCCACCGTGCCATAGGTGACAGGCTGACGCCTATCTATATAGACACGGGCCTTATGAGAAAAGGTGAGACAGAGCGGATAAAGGAAATATTCTGCGACATGAATCTCGTGGTCGTCGATGCCAAGGACCGCTTCCTTGGAGCCCTTAAGGGGATCACGGATCCCGAGGATAAACGCAAGGCAGTAGGTGAGACTTTCATCCGCGTCTTTGAAACGGAAGCAAAGGCACTGAAGGCTGATTACCTCATCCAGGGCACCATATACCCGGACAGGATAGAGTCAGAGGGAGGCATCAAGTCCCATCACAATGTAGGCGGCCTTCCGTCCGTCATGGACTTCAAGGAAATAGTCGAGCCTGTTGAGGACCTGTACAAGGATGAGGTCCGCGAGGTCGCACGCGCTCTGGGCCTTCCCCATGAGATCTCCGAGAGGATGCCCTTCCCGGGCCCGGGACTGTCCGTCAGGATAGTAGGCGAGGTCACCGAGGAGCTTGTGAACATTGTCAGGGAGGCGAATGCCATCGTAGAGGACGAGCTCGTAGAGAAGTTCCACCCTTGGCAGACCTTCGCAGCCATTATAGGCAAGGGCACCGGCGTCAAGGGTGATGTGAGGGTCCACGGCTGGATAGTTGCCGTAAGGGCTGTGGGTTCAAGGGACGGCATGACCGCAGAGGCGCTGGAGCTGCCATGGCCTGTCCTGAACAGGATCGAGTCACGCATATCGGCATCCCTGCCCACGGTTGCCAGGGTCGTTTATGATCTCACCCCCAAGCCACCGGCTACCATTGAGTTCGAGTGATGTCAGCCGATAAGTCACTCAATACCCTGGTCCTCGACATCAGGAGCAGGCAAAAAGCCAAGTCCGGGTCTCTTGATGAGCCCTGCGCAATGTGGACAGGGAGCGACCTGGTTGACGGGAAAAAGCTTGACACCCTTACCATAATCTTCAGGACATCAGGCTGCTGGTGGGGTAAGGCCGGGGGCTGCACCATGTGCGGCTACGTGTACGACAGTGCACAGGTCTCTCCCTCGGACGAGCAGCTGTTCGCTCAGCTTGGGAAAGCCATGAGGAAGGCATCAGGCTTTGAAGAGTTCATGGTGAAGATATTTACTTCCGGCAGCTTCCTGGATACCCGTGAGGTCCCTCTGGAAGTCAGGCACAGGATACTGGGTGAGCTCCAAAGCGATGCAAGGGTCGTAAAAGTGCTTGTGGAGACCAGGCCGGAATTCGTCAAGGAGGAAACAATGGCCGATTGCCGCAACTCCATGAAAGGCAAGCCATTTGAGATAGCTGTGGGTCTGGAAACGACCTCGGATACCATCCGCAAGCATTCCATTAACAAGGGTTTCACCTTCGGCGACTTCAAACGGGCAGCCACCATCGCCAGGAACAGCGGGGCCACAGTAAAGGCTTATCTTATGCTCAAACCTCCTTTCATCTCGGAGAAGGAAGCCCTGGATGACATGGTCAACTCCATAAGGGAAGCTGCGGCATACGCTGACACTTTCTCCATCAACCTGTGTAATATACAGAACGGCACATTTGTGGAGAATCTCTGGCAGAAGGGCCAGTATCGACCTCCGTGGCTCTGGAGTATCGTTGAGATACTTAAGAAGGCCAAAGAGGAGTTCCCTGACAAGGTCATCACCTCAGATCCGGTGGGTGCAGGTTCCAAGCGCGGTCCGCATAACTGCAAGGAATGCAGCCGCGAGGTGGCAGATGCCATAAGGCTTTTCTCGCTGACCCAGGACCTGTCCTGTCTGGATATACCCCAATGCGACTGCGTGAGCCTCTGGGAATCAGTGCTGGAACTGGATGAGCACACATTCGGTGCGCCTATAACCGACTGACCCGGAGAAAAAAATATAGGGCGGGCGCTGGCAGGATATATTCCTGCCCTGTCCCTTCTCAGTCCTTACAGACCATCGTGCCTATTCCGGAGTCCGTGAACAGCTCAAGCAGTACGGAGTGAGAGACACTGCCGTCGATAATGTGGACGTTCTCAACACCACTCTCAACTGCTGTGGCAGCACCCCTCATCTTTGGGATCATGCCGGCTGAGATGACGCCTTCCCTGATGAGCTGATCCACGCCATCAAGGGTTACCCTTGAGATCCGGGAGGACTTATCACTGCGGTCCTTAAGTACTCCTGGTACGTCAGTCATCAGGATGAGCTTCTTGGCCCTGAGGGCTGCTGCGATATCGCCCGCGATAGTGTCGGCATTCAGGTTGAGGGCCTTGCCGTTCACATCCATGGCAATAGGGGATATGACCGGTATGTAGCCTTCCCTTGTGACAATGTTGAGGATCTCGGTGTTGATCACTTCGGTATCTCCAACCCATCCCAGATCGACCTCGCGCTCCACGTTCTCTATCATCACTTTCTGGAAGGGCTTTTTCTTGGCTATGATCATTTTTCCATCCTTCCCGGACAGGCCTATGCCCTTGCCACCATGCCTGCCTATAAGCGAAACGATCTCCGTGTTGATGTTGCCGACAAGCACCATCCTTGCAATTTCCAGGGTCTCGTCATCGGTAATGCGCAGCCCGCCTACAAATTCGGGCTTCTTGCCCATGCGTTCCATCTTTTCGGTTATCTCCGGTCCTCCCCCATGGACAATGATGGGGTGAATCCCAACGAATCTCAGCAACACGATATCCTGCACGATGTCGCTCATCACCTGCGGGTTGATCATTGCATGCCCGCCAACCTTGATTACCATCACTGAACCGTAGAACTCCCTTATGTAAGGAAGAGCCTCTATCAGCACGTTCTCTCGTTTAAGTGTCATATTATTACCTGTGTATTACATGCACTGCTGCAGGATAGGAAACATTTACTGTCCGGTATCCGTAAATGATATTAGAGATACTGAAACGATTTAAAACTTATTTGACAAAGCACATAAGGTGCCGCAGAAAAAAGGAAACCCATGGGAAATGGGTTTGGATGTTTAGATCTTTTCCAGCTTGTCAATGCCGACTTTCTTTACGAATGGCTTGTTGATCTTGTTCGGCATCCAGTCTGGCTTGTTCTTCGGTGCCTCGACCATTTCTCTCCAGCCCTTGAAAACGTGGATCTTCTTTGTTCCGCGCTCGCGAAGCCTGATCTCCTCTGGCTTAGCCTTTGTTCCCTTTCCGCGGTTAGCAACCTTCAATGCAGCCTGACGTGGCTGTTTTCCGGTGAATACTCCATGTTCGTTTCCCTTCTTGTCTCTTAACACAAAATTTCTTGTTTCAGACATATTGTCACCTCGTAATCAATCTATGATTACCACTGCTAATCGTATTTAGTGTATGAAGTATATATATTTTTCTTTTAATGTCGCCCTTTGTTTCTGTTTTAGCGTAAAATAGCTATTTTTGGTAACGGAAAATGCTGAAATAGCGGGTATTTCAGAATTTTTTCTCATTGTATCTGTTCTATCGACGGCCTATCCCGCATCAAGACAATTTTACTTGTTTTATTGCCCTATTTGTTATTCGGCAGCCGGAGGGTGGTAGAGCCAAATAGGCAATATTTTTAGAAAATTCGCTCTATAATTTTAAAACTAATTAAATCATGGCTCTGTAGAAAACCTACGTTACATTTTATTTTAGCATACTACTTTAAAAAGGATAAGTCCCCTGAGTATTACTCATCACAAGAAAACACATAGG
>JASKKT010000017.1 GCA_030154025.1 Methanolobus sp. | reverse complement strand
CATAGTGAAGGAGATAGCGAACATGGGTCTCAAAGCCAAGACCTGCTGCCTCTCACGTTCTGTTATAAGTGATGTGGAAACTGCTGTGGATTGTGATGTCGATTTTATCAGCATATTCATAGCCATGTCAGAGCTGCACCTCAAGTACAAATATCATAAGACCTACGAGGAGATGTTTTCCAGTGCAATGGAAGCTGTGCAGTATGCCAAGGACCATGGAGTAGGCGTCAGGTTCGCAGCAGAGGACGGCTCAAGAACTGATATCAATGTACTGAAGAAAGCCTTCATGGCTGCAGAGGAATACAAGGTGGACTATGTCAGTATTGCCGACACCATCGGGATACTTTCCCCAAGCACCACCCACTATCTTGTCAGTGAGATAAAGAAAGTGGTACGCACACCCATCTGTATCCACTGCCACAACGACCTGGGGATGGCAACCGCGAATACGCTGGCCGCTGCAGAAGCAGGAGCAAAGCAGCTCCATACCACAGTCAATGCCATCGGTGAGAGGGCGGGGAACGCTTCCCTGGAAGAAGTCCTTGTTTCCCTGAGAGTGCAATACGGGATCGAAAAGTATAATACTACAAGACTGATGAAGCTTTCAGGAATGGTGAATGAGTTCTCAGGTATCCGGCCTTCGATCACCAAGGCCATCGTAGGTGAACATGCGTTCTCACACGAGTCCGGCATACATGTCTGTGCCATCCTTGAGGAACCCAGGACCTATGAGCTTTTCAGCCCTGAGATGGTCGGAGGTACCCGTCACCTGATAGTGGGGAAGCACACAGGGATGAAAGCACTCAGGGGCATCACTAAAAGTATGGGATACAACCTTGAGAAGGACCAGCTCTGCGCCCTGCTTGAAAGAATAAAGAACTGCACCGAGGCAAAGAAGGGGATATCCCCCAGAAGGCTTAACGAAATGATCAACGAGATCTGTGCAGCCTAATAATCCACAACCGTACCTTTTTTCCGGCGGTGGCCCGGCACATGATCATCTTCTGCCATATCCAGTGCCTTGTCCTCTTCCTGATCAGCAGTGGCTGAGACGAAATCCTCATAGTAGTTCATACGGTCGTTCTCCAGAATGATAACATAGTCGGCAGAGTTACGCAGGGCAGTTGAGAAACCCGGCTCAACACCAAAGATGATGGTTTCCTTCCCGTGCTCATTGGCCTTATTGAGCAGCGGCTTGAAGTCAGCATCCCTCGTGACCAGGGCAAGAGTGTCTATGGAGGGATTGTAAACAAGCTCCATCCCTTCCACTGCAAGCCTGACATCCACATCGCTTGAGCAGATGATAGGCTCAAAGCCGTTATTCTCAATGGCTTCCACAAGTTTGTCAGATGCATACTGGTTGAGAAACACACGTCCTATCTTGACATTGCCATATTCCTTCAACACATCCCTTATCTCTTCGAGATTGACATTGAACTCCTTTCTGAGCACATTGGGGCCATCGACAAGAAGACCGATACTGCGTCTGCCAGTTTCTTTCTTTGTACTAAGATACTTAACTATAGAGTTCAGTCCGGTTTTCACGTTGGCCATGATTCCTCACTATAATGATTCATAAGACTAGATAGATATATTAGGTTCATAATCAATGACAGTATAATTACAGGTAAATCTTAATCCTGATAGCATATAATTGTTACTGAATACCATAAATATTGTGGCCAGTTACTCAAACCCTCATCCGGGATCAAAGAATATCGGAGAGCGAAAATGCCTCTATTTTCCGTTCTGACTTGCGGCCTGCCTCCAATCTGAAGTAATTGACCAGCCTTCCCCCAACTTTCTTCCTTGTATAACGAATTTCTCCACCATATTTTATAAACATATCCATAATGGATTCGAACTGGGCCCTTTCCATCTCAGATAACTCAATCAGGCTCTCACCATCAAGAAACCAGTTGTATACACGGAGAAGGGTTACATCCCTTACTCTTTTGAGATCCTCTGTGTCCCTGAAGTCATCCACGTACACCGAGTGCTTGAGTTTTGGGGACCAGCCCGCCAGTTTTTGCTGCATGTCGATGAACTGGATGGGGATCTCTTCGTTTTCTTCAGGCCTCGGGAAAAGGCTCTTAAGACGAGTCATATCCTTATCCAGTCATCCCACCTTCTTCAATACCGATATGGGTCGTGCCAGCCGGATCGCCGCTGGTCTTTCTTGATCCTCAGTCCCATGATCAGGCCTATGAGTATTCCAGTCAGGTGGGCAGTATGGGCAACCATGTCGTTGGCACCGAGGAAGATAAAATCCACCAGTGCGAATAGGATCAGCGCATGAACTATCCTCATGGGTATGAAATACACGTAAACACGTATCTCAGGTGCGATAACTGCAAGTGCTGCGAACACTCCCATTATGGCACCACTGGCACCGACAACCGGCTGTGAACTGGTCAGGGAATAGCCCAAGGCAGCCACAATACCTGCAACGAAATAGACCCTCAGGAAAGTACCTTTCCCCGCCCTGCGTTCAAGTTCAGGTCCGAAGAAGAAAAGTACCAGCATATTGAAGAACAGGTGGAAAAATCCCACATGCAGGAACATGTGCGTGATCAGTGTCCATGGACGGGAAAGCAGCATATCAGGAACCAGCTTTAAAGCATCAAAATACCCCGGAACAAGCTGCAGGAAGAATGAGAACAGGCAAAGATAGATGATAGCCATGGAGGGACTGCTTTTCATGGAGTAACTTATATTGTCGCGCATTCCCCGGACAGCGCTTTTTGCTGCATATTTTGCAGTGCTTTTCAGCATGTCTTTCACAAGATCATCTGACCCTGGCTGCCTATAAGCACGGTCAGACCCGTCGGCACCATACTGCTTTAAGTGCTCAAGGCCTTCGCACGCATGCTGTTCCGGAAGCCTGTGCTGCGAACAGAAGACCTTTCCACAAAAACGGCATTTGAAGGGCATGTAATCTTCCCTGCCGCAAATCCAGCATTTTTTATCCAATGTTTTCACCATAATAAATGTTGAAGGTCATAAGGTTCGCATTAAATAAAACTATTTCCCGGATTAAAGGAAAAGTGTGTCACTGAGTATCAAGAATAATCATGATAAATGTCGGAAGCCTTATATGGGAAAATAGCCTATCCCCCTTGGGCCAAAACAATTATTATTGATTATTTCTCTAATGGTGTAGGACTACAACACTCTATCATAAATAATCGTTATAGATTGCAGAAACGTTTATATATAATAGTATTGTTACAAACATCTACAAAACAGTTTGAATTTATTACGCGCGGAGTGGCTTTTAACATTTTCTCGCACGATCATATTGATTAATACCACACATACAGGAGAAGAAGATATAATGAGCAAGATATCAACCGGGCGCTTTTCCATAGAAGACCTGGAAAATGTTCAGATCACCATCGGCAAGATAGTCGGTGCTATAGAAAAGAAAGTGGAGGAAGAAGGCGACATGGGACCAACCCCGAAACCGGGAGTCTCCGGACTGAGGGACTGGGACCACCAAGTACTTTCCCGCTACCAGCCTGTATATACCCCAATGTGTGACCAGTGTTGCTACTGTACTTTCGGGAAGTGCGACCTGGGAGGAAATAAGGAGGGAGCCTGTGGCATCAATCTTGGGGCCCACCAGTCCCGCGAGTTCCTGCTCAGGGTGATCACAGGTGCTGCTGCTCACTCCGGACATGGGAGGCATCTCCTGCACTATCTTATAGAACGCTACGGACGCGACCACCCCCTTGACCTGGGACCATCAAACCTGCTTGCACCAAACGTACAGATGGTTACCGGCATCAAGCCAAAGACCCTTGGTGACCTGGAAGAGGCGATCGAGTATGTTGAAGAGCAACTCACACAGCTGCTTGCAACAGTCCACATGGGACAGGAAGGAGCAGCCGTAGACTTTGAGTCAAAGGCAATGCATGGAGGAATGCTTGACCACGTGGGCATGGAGATATCCGACCTTGCACAGGTGTCCTGCCTGGGAATGCCGAAGTCCGACCCGGATGCACCGCTGGCAGAGATCGGCATGGGATGCATAGATGCCACCAAACCGGTGCTGCTTGTCATCGGACACAACGTTGCAGGTGTTGCCAACATGATAGATTACATGCATGAGAACAAGCTCTCCGACAAGATAGAACTAGGTGGTCTGTGCTGTACAGCTATCGATATGATCCGCTACCAGATGGATACGGGAGGCAAGCCCTACGCAAAGGTGGTAGGAACCCTCGCAAAGGAACTCAAGATGATACGTTCCGGTATCCCTGACGTGATCGTTGTCGATGAACAGTGTGTCAGGGCAGATGTGCTTGATGAGGCAAAGAGGCTCTCAATCCCGGTCATCACCACCAACGAAAAGATCATGTACGGCCTGCGTAACCGCTCAAAGGACAACGCTGACACGATAATAGAGGATCTTGCAAGCGGTAAGGAAGCAGGTGCACTCATACTTGACCTTGATCTGGTTGGCGAGGTTGCTCCAAGACTTGCGTTGAAGGTGGCCCCCATGCGCAAGGAAAAGGGTATCAAGGCACTACCCAACGACGAAGAACTGGCAGCTCTGGCTGCAAAATGCGTACACTGCGGCGCATGCGAACTTGTCTGCCCGAACAACCTCGAGATAATGGACGCAATGAAAGCCTGTGTCGAAGGAGACCTGACAAAGTTCGAGATCCTTCATGACCACTGCGTAGCCTGTGGAAGATGTGACCAGGACTGTCCGAAGGACATACCTGTTCTGGACGTCATCGAGAAGGCCTCCCAAAAGGTCATCAGCCAGGAGAAGGGCGTTGTGCGATCCGGCAGAGGACAGATCAGCGATCCGGAGATCAGGCAGGAAGGTGTCAACCTTGTCATGGGAACCACACCGGGTATCATCGCTCTTGTAGGCTGCTCCAACTATCCGGAAGGCACCAAGGACCTTTACAGGCTTGCCGAGGAGATGCTCAAGAGGAACTATATCATGGTCACTTCAGGATGCTCTGCAATGGACCTGGGAATGTACAAGGATGAGGAAGGAAAGACACTCTATGAAAGGTATCCTGCCAAGTTCCTCGGAGGTAACCTCATCAACGTGGGCTCCTGCGTCTCCAACTCCCATATAAGCGGAACAGCCATCAAGGTGGCAGCCATCTTTGCCCAGCGCAATATCACAGGCAACTACGAGGAGATAGCCGACTACGTCATGAACCGCATAGGTGCTGTCGGTGTCGCCTGGGGTGCTTACTCCCAGAAAGCCGTCGCCATCGGAACTGGTTGCAACAGACTGGGAATCCCTGTTGTTGTCGGACCTCACGGTTCAAAGTACAGGAGAGCACTTATAGGCAAGCCATATGAGGAAGAGCACTGGAAACTCTATGATGCCAGGAACGGAGAGACCCTGCCGATACCTGCATCCCCGGAGTTCCTGCTTACAACCGTCGAGACTGTTGAAGAGCTTATGCCCATGCTTGCAAAGAACTGCATACGCCCGTCTGACAACAATATGGGAAGGATGATCAAGCTGACCCATTATATCGAGCTCAGCCAGAAATACCTTGGGCAGATGCCCGACGACTGGCACAGGTTCGTCAGGACTGAGACGGACCTTCCACTTGCAAAGCGTGAGGAACTCCTGAAGATACTTGAAAAGGAACACGGCTGGGAGATCGACTGGAAGAGGAAGAAGATCATATCCGGCCCGAAGATGAAGTCAGATGTTTCGGCCCAGCCTACCAACCTTAAGAGGCTGTGCAAGGGAGAGTGCTGAAAATGGTAGACGCAACCAAGAACACACTTGTCTATACCACATGGGGCAGAAAGACCGCAAAGCCGGTCAACCCCAATGTAGCTGCCAAGATGGTCTCAAAAGCAAAGAGACCACTTCTGGTAACCGGCTCTGAGATCGTTGACAACGAGCAGCTTGCGCAGAGAGCCGTTGCTATTGGAAAGAAGGGAGTGCAGATTGCTGCGACAGGCCACTCGATTACAGTTTTCCACGGCAAGGATGTGAATGCAAAATATATCAACATCCATGCACTTGCCCATTACCTCGGGGACAAGAACTGGAAGGGATTTGACGGGGAGGGTTCATATGATATGATAGTCTTCCTTGGGCACAAGAAATACTACCTGGACCAGGTACTTTCCGGATTGAAGAACTTCTCTGACCTGAAGACCATCGCAATCGAAAGGCATTTCATGCAGAATGCGACTTTGTCCTTTGGTAACCTGAAGCCTGAAGTACATGTTGAGGCACTTGATGAATTTATTGAGAATCTATGATCATTTGATGTGAAATGCGGAGAACTAGTCATGGCAGATGAATTTCCTTTTGAGATATCTCCTATGTTCGAGGGAGAGAGAATAAGAAAAGAAGGCATGCACGTTGAACTTGCAGGCCCGAAATCCAAAGGTTTCGAGCTTGTAAGGGCTGCAGATATGAGCGAAGTCGAAGACGGCAGGTTCACACTTATAGGGCCCGACCTCAAGGACATGGAAGAGGGATCAAGACACCCCTTTGCTATGGTCTATAAGATCGCTGGCGAACTTGTGGAGGCAGACCTTGAGTCCATTGTCGAGAGAAGGAACCACGAATTCCAGAACTATATCCAGGGCATGATGCACCTCAACCAGAGGGACGATGTGTGGATAAGGATAGGTAAGGAAGCCGTCGGCAAGGGAATGAACTCCTTTGAGCAGATCGCAAAAGCCGTAATGATGCTCTTCAAGAACGAGCTCCCCTTCATAGAAAAGGTCGAGGCAACCTATATCACCGACATGGAAGAGGTCGAGAAACAGGTCGACAACGCCAGGGACGTCTACAAGGCAAGAGACGAAAGGACCCGCGGCCTGCACGATGAGGATGTTGACACTTTCTATGGCTGTACCTTGTGTGCATCCTTCGCACCCACCAACGTGTGTGTGGTGACCCCTGACAGGATATCCCTTTGTGGTGCCATCAACTGGTTTGACGGCAGGGCAGCAGCAAAGGTGGACCCTGAGGGACCACAGTTCGCCATCCCCAAGGGAGAGCTCCTTGATGCAGAATCCGGAGAGTACTCCGGTGTGAACGAGTTTGCAAAGAAGCTATCAAGCGGCGAATATGACAGGATCAAGCTGCACTCGTTCCTGGAATACCCTCACACCTCCTGCGGATGCTTTGAGGTTGTCGGATTCTACATTCCCGAAGTTGACGCGATCGGCTGGGTGGACAGGGACTTCGCAGGCACGGCACCCAACGGGCTCCAGTTCTCCACAATGGCAGGACAGACCGGCGGCGGAAAGCAGGTTGTGGGATTCCTTGGAATCGGTGTCAACTACTTCCGTTCACCAAAGTTCATCCAGGCTGACGGCGGCTGGAACAGGGTGGTATGGATGCCAAAGATGCTCAAGGAGAAAGTATTCCAGGACATTCCCGAAGACCTGCGCGACAAGATAGCCACGGAAGAGGATGTCAAGGATATCGAGGCTCTCAGGAACTTCCTCAAGGAGAAGAAGCACCCGATAATCGAGAGATGGGTGGAAGAGGAAGCCGAGGAAGAGGCAAAAGAGGATGCACCGGCACAGGCTGCAGCTCCTCAGGCAGGATTTGCCCTGCCTCAGATGATGCAGATGCCGGCCAACTTCATGCCATCAGCCATGCCAATGATGGGCAGTGGCTCCGGTGGTGTCAGGATCATCCTGAAGAACGCAAAGGTGACCGTCGATAAGATCATAATCCAGAAACAGGATTAAAGAGGTGTTCTGTGGCCAGGATCATTGCAGTGACAGGCAAGGGAGGAACCGGGAAGACCGCAACGTCGGCCCTCCTCATCCGCCAGCTTGCAAAAGGGAACAAGGTCATCCTTGCAGTGGACGCGGATCCCGACACTAACCTTCCCGAGACCCTTGGATGCGATGTCAGCAAGACTATCGGCGATATCAAGGAGTTCATGCACAGCGAGCGTGACAACCTGCCTCCTGACACGAACAAGGAATCTGTGCTCAAGTCAAAGCTCTACGAGATCATCGAGGAGATGCCAAAGTATGACCTGCTCGTCATGGGAAGGCCAGAAGGGGCAGGTTGCTACTGCTATGTGAACAACCTCCTGCGGGGCATCATGGACAAGCTCGTGGAAAACTACGACGTCCTCATCATTGATGCTGAGGCAGGGCTGGAGCATTTCAGCCGCCGGATATTCCGCAGAGTGGATGACCTGATAGTAGTAACGGACGGGTCCCGCCGCGGACTGCGTACCGCAGAGCGCATCAGGGAACTTGTGGATGAGATGGAGACAGACGTATCAAATATTTATGTTATTGCAAACAAGGTCACAGAAACGAACCGTGAGATCATCGCAAGCACAGCAAAGGAACTTGGCCTGGAACTTATAGGTATGATCCCGGTCGATGAGATGCTCATCCGCAAGGACCTTGCCGGAGAGCCGCTGTTCGACCTTCCTGACGATTCAGCTGCTGTCATGGAAGTTGAAAGGATCACAGCAAAACTAGGTTTGTGATCAGGTTTGTATCAAGAGTATCATTATATGGTGGAATGCACATGACAAATAAAATGAAGTTGACGCAACTCACGGAGATGCTGCAGGAACTCAATATAGAATCTCTCGAGGGAGTGACCATCGAGGGAGATATAGAACTCAATATCAGCGGCGGAGGAGGGCTTAACCCTGCACTTGCCTATGCACTCGGACACGAGATATCACAGATATCCCTGCACATGGCCAATATAGGAAGAATGCTGGGATTCCCTGCAGAACAGTTATTCGCATCTGCTTTTGGCATGGCCGGCATGCAGGAGCCTCAGGCACCTTCACTGGGAACCACTCCGGGGATACAGGAGCTTCTTGCCTCCAAGTTCGAGGTTGCAAAAATGAACAACTGGAACAACCCCATCCAGGAAGTGACACTTGGTGCCACATCCGCAGACGGCGGTTCCAGGAAGAACACGGTAACTATAGGCGGAGAGAACGCACTTCCTTATTACTTTGATGCCGCAATGCCCCACAGGAACTATGTGACAATGGACGTGTTCGACATGCCCATTGGAATGGCGAAGGCAGTCAAATCCAATTATGATGACGTCATCAATGACCCTGCGGAATGGGCCAAGAAGGTAGTCCGTGAGTTCAATGCGGACATGGTGACGATCCACCTTATCTCCACTGACCCGCTCATCAAGGACACTTCCGCAAAGGATGCGGCAAAGGTCGTTGAGGATGTACTGCAGGCAGTGAAAGTACCTATTGTCATAGGCGGCTCGGGCAACCCCGAGAAAGACCCTGAGGTGCTGGAAAAGGCCGCAGAGGTCGCAGCCGGTGAGCGCGTGCTGCTGGCTTCGGCAAGCCTTAACCTCGACTATGAGAGGATTGCAAGGGCTGCCGTGGAGCACGGCCATGTCGTGCTTTCATGGACACAGCTTGAGATCAATGCCCAGAAGGAGCTTAACAGGAAGCTCATGAAGCAGTGCAAGGTCCCAAGGGACAGCATCGTGATGGACCCGACAACAGCAGCACTGGGATACGGCCTTGATTACGCATACACCAACATGGAACGCATAAGGCTCGCAGGACTCATGGGTGATGACGAGCTCACCTTCCCGATGTCCTCCGGTACCACCAACGCATGGGGCGCCCGTGAGTCATGGATGGTCTCATCCCCGCTCAGCCAGGACTCCGACTGGGGACCGAGGGAATACCGCGGCCCGATCTGGGAGATCATTACCGGTCTTGCGCTTTCCCTTGCAGGCAATGATATGTTCATGATGATGCACCCGACATCCGTCCAGGTACTCAAGGAAATCACCCAGACACTCTACGGCTCCATCGAGGCAGAGGAACTGGATATTAGCAACTGGATAGGAGCGGAGGTATAAAACATGAAGATCAACAGCCCTCTTGAGGCTTACAAATACCTGCCGGGCACAAACTGTACGGTGTGCGGTGAGCAGACATGTATGGCCTTTGCAGCGCACCTGATAGACAGGTCCAGGAAACTCAGCGAATGTACCCCGATGCTCGAGGAAAAGTTCAGCAAGAAGCTTGAGCAGCTCCAGGGACTGCTGGCACCCGAGATCAGAGAGGTCGAGATCGGTGTCGGTGAGAGGACCGTGAAGATCGGCGGCGATGACGTACTCTATCGCCACAAGCTGACATTCTTCAACCAGACCGCATTTGCCTATGACGTGTGGGACACCATGGACGATAAGGAACTTGTGGAAAGGGTGAAGAAGATCCAGGACTTCAAGAAGTTCTATGTAGGTAACTTCCTGACCGTTGACATGGTAGCTGTGCGCAGCACATCCAACGACCCTAAAAAGTTCGCTTCAGCCGTGAAGAAGGTCATTGAGACCACGGACATGCCATTGGTGCTGTGCTCATTCAATCCTGAAGTACTGAAGGCCGGCCTTGAGGTCGCAAAGGACAAAAACCCGCTGCTGTATGCCGCTAATAAGGACAACTGGCAGCAGGTGGCTGCACTTGCGCTGGAATACGACGTACCTGTAACGCTTTTCGCACCCAATGACCTCGATCTGCTCAAGTCACTTGCAAAGACCTTTGCTGAAATGGGTACCGAGAAGCTTGTGCTTGACCCGGGAACATTCCCCTCAGGAAAGCAGTTTAGGCAAACATTCAATAACTTCATCAAGGTTCGCAGGGCAGGCATTGACGGCGACCGCGAGATCGCATATCCGCTCATGGCAGTTCCCCTGATGGCATGGATGGTCCATGACGACCCTGTAAGCGCATCCTACTGGGAGACGGTCATTGCATCAGTTTTCACCATCAAGTACGGCGACATAATGATCCTCCACAGCACCGAGCCTTATGCCATGCTGCCGGAACTGCACATCCGTGACACCATCTACACAGACCCGAGAAAGCCTGTGACCGTGGACCCCGGCATGTACAAGATCGGCTCACCAACAAAGGACTCACCTGTGTTCGTGACTACCAACTTCGCCCTTACTTACTACACAGTCGAGAGCGACATCTCATCCAACAAGATAGACTGCTTCCTCTGGGCAATCGACACCGATGGTATTGGTGTCGAGGCTGCTGTCGCGGGCGGTCAGCTCACAGCTGCCAAGATAAAGAAGGGCATTGAGGAGTCCGGCTTCGACATGAAGACCGACACATCCCACAACACCATCATCCTGCCGGGACTTGCGGCACGCCTGCAGGGAGATGTTGAGGATGAGACCGGGTCAAAGATCCTCATAGGTCCTGCTGACTCTGGTCGCATACCCGGATGGCTGGAGAAGAACTGGCCTCCGAAAAAATAAGCCATTCAGCTTTGATCTCCATGCCACAGGCACGGAGATCCACACTTTTCTTTCGGGCACACAACTTACGAATCACAATATTCTTATAGGGCTTGCTGAATTCTAAACTGGGAGACAAATGGAACCTATCATAAGAAGTGAGAACAGCCTCGAGCTTACAAGAAATGGGAAACACTGCACCATAGTGGGCAATATTGCAGGTGTCACCGATGAATACATCCTCAAGCTTACAGAATGGGCTAATACCTTATGGGACTATGATAGGATAAGCATGTGGAAAAAATCAGACTCCATGGAGCCCGGCTACTTTATCCGTGACAGCGCCGGCGGGAAATACAAAGTGCATGTGCTTGACAGAGAGCAGCTTGAAGCACTTTTCGGCGCCTCCCGCAGGGACAGCCCGCCCCGGCTGCAGGGATGGGAAAAGAAAAATCTTATGGCTTATGTGGACTGGTTCGTCCAGTGATGCAAACCAATAGATGGTATGATGCTGAAAGTTGTCAGCGGCCGCTTAAAGGCCGCAGTCAGTGGCGGACATTTCCTGCACAGAATCGCTTGCAAGATCTACTGCAACCTTTGATTCAAGATACCTGAGATATTCGCATTTCCCTGTTTTCCTGTAAATTATGCAACTGCTACAGTACATTAACTTGTTCTCTTTCGAGTACCCCATTGTTTCAATCACACACATGCTCCCACCATACTACAATCTGCTTCTACCACACCCATATCTTTTTCAGAGGTGATCCTGCCACATCTTTTGCAGTAATAGAACATATTCGATCCTACGAACTGCCTCTTAAGCACGATGTCACAGTGTTCACAGGACACACTGCAAATTCCACCCATACGAAGCCCCCTTCATTTTTCTGTGTTGTCCGCTACTTTGAGTCAATACCGCCGATCATGAATCTTATCAGGTCCAGTTCCTCGGAATCCAATGTCTTTTCGTACTGACCGTTTTTAACGGACCTATATTCTGTATCAATCTTCTGACATTTATATCTTTTTATGCAATTTTCAATGTTATGCATGATTTGTTTCTCCTTATCTCCTGTACACATTATAGAGCTGTTTTCGCATACATATAGCTTGCGTAAATAATCCATATATTTTAAGCTAACATATATAGAATGTATACATGGGTAAGAGTAAGGCTTAAAACAACGAGGCTGGAAATGCATACAAAAAGTACATTCATGATGCGCATACATATATGCTGAAGATTCTACAAACGACGGAATGATAAAGATGAGTGACGTTTTTTTCAAAGCTGCGGAAAACATCGGCCCTGATGAGACCCAGATAGACCAGATTACAGACCTGTTCCCACTTGTATCGCCTGTCCGTGAAGGGGATATCGTTGCTGTGAAGATACACCCCGGGGAATATGGCAACACTACACACATTCATCCGGTGCTTGTGAAAACCGTAGTGGACCTTGTAAAAGGAGCAGGAGGCATACCTTTTGTCACGGACACCACAGTCCTTTACAAAGGCAGGAGGTTCAACGCAGCAGACCTGGCATGCACTGCCGCATGGAACGGTTTCTCACATGCCGGCATGGGAGCCCCATTCATATGCGCAGACGGGTTGCTGGGAGACGACAGCGTGAATGTCAGGATAGACGGGGCGAAAGTATCGGACATCACAGTTGCCTCTGCCATTGCCAAGGCAGACTGCATGATAATGCTCTCCCATTGCAAAGGCCACCCAGCATCCGGATTTGGAGGTGCGGTCAAGAATCTGGGAATGGGATGCCTGGACAAGGCAGGCAAGACCCTTGTGCACAAACCGGGAGTGCCGGGAATAGACCCAGGCAAATGTACCGGATGTGAAAAGTGCATATCAGAGTGCCCCTGGGGTGCATTGAATATGGAGGAAGGAAAGGCCGTGGTGGACAGTGGGATGTGCAAGGGCGACCTTTCATGTGCCGGCAGCTGCAGGTACGGGGCGATACTGCCTCCTGAAGGACATACCGGTGAGATGCAGGCCAGGCTGGGAGAAGCAGCCTTCGGACCCATAAAGCTGCTGGAGGGAAGGATCGGATATATCAACTGGATATTCAACCTCACACCTGGCTGCGATTGTTTCAATTTCTCAGCGCCCGCATTTGCAAGGGATGTAGGGATACTCGCATCAAAAGACCCTGTAGCAATAGACATGGCAAGTATTGATCTTATTAACAGGAGAATGAGCCATGATCACACAGGACAGATCGCAGGCTTGTGGGGTGTGGACCCCGTTATACACCTGGAATACGCAGCCAGGATGGGAGCAGGAAGCCTGCAGTATTCATTGCGTTGAGCAGACACAGTGATAACAAGCGGAAAATTTATAAGCCGGCCCAAGGATTGAGAGACAATGAACGATATCACATGTCCCAGATGCGGGAAATTTACACAGGGGCTTGTTGATGGCCTCTGCACAGACTGCTTTTTTAAAACGTCGAATCTGATCGAAATACCTCTGGTCTTGTATGCAAAGATGTGCTCCACCTGCGGAGCGCAACTGGCGCGTGGCAGATGGAACAATGAGCACAATATAGAAGAGATCGTGACCCAGACCGTGGAGGATGCACTCCTCATCCATGAAAAAGCAGATGATATCGAGCTCGCTGTTGAGCCGAAGCAGATGACCCCACACCTGTATCGTGCCTTTATCGAAGCCAATGCCACTATCCTGGGAGAGCCAGTGCAACAGACAGCCGAGACCGAAGTGCGTATAGTCCGCATAGCCTGCGATATGTGCAGCAGGATGTCAGGCAAGTACTTTGAGGCAATACTCCAGATAAGGGCAGCCAGACGCTATCCTACCGAGGAGGAGAAGGCACGATGCATGTCCATCATAAACGGCACCCTGGGCAAGATGCTGAAGAAAGGCGACAGGATGGCTTTTATCTCAGACACCGCTGAAGCCAGGGATGGTATCGATCTTTACATGGGCTCGGCCAATGCCACAAGGATCATCTGCAAAGAGATAGTTTCCGAGCTTGGAGGAGGTTTCACTGAATCCTCCTCCCTGTTCGGAAGGAAGGATGGAAAAGAGATATACAGGATGACATTTTCCCTCCGTCTCCCCGAGTTCATGCCTGGCGACATAGTCGAGCTCGGGAAGAAGGTCATAGAGATCAGGAAGTTCTCAAAGAGCGTGACAGGTACGGACCTTATCAAAAGCTCCAGATTCAGTTCCTCCCCGGACGACATGAAAGGGGCAACACTCGTCGCAAAGAGAAGCACTGCCAAAAAAGCCGTGGTAGTCTCAATGGAAAAGGATGAGATGATGCTGCTTGACCCTGATACCTACGAAACGGTAACCGTGAAGGTACCCGTGCCTTTCAGTGCGTCCGAAGGCGATGAAGTCCCGGTGATAAGAGCAAGCATTGGCCTTGTGGCACTGCCCGATGAAGCTTCCCGGAAGGAAGGCTGCTGAGTGGTCCTGCTATGAAAAACGTACTTGTCATCGGATTCAGCACCCGCAATGCAATATGCTCCGGACGCAGGGCAGGCTACAATATGTATGCCATCGATGCGTTCTGCGACCAGGATATGCTCAGATGTGCAGCAGATGCAAGAAGGCTTCTCCCGGAAGACCGGTTCGACAGCAAGCTTGTCTATCCTTCGGTACTCATGGAAGCAATAGAAAGCTTCGGCGTGGATTTTGATGCCATTATACCTGCATCCGGTTTTGAGACCCTGGAGCTGCCCGGCAGCAGGCACCCTGTGCTGCAAAACAGCCTTACGGCGCTGGAAAAGGTTACTGATAAGTCAAGGTTCGCAAAATTACTTGGATCAATGGGTATACCCCATCCACAGACATATTCCTATTCAGAACTGGAGAGTGACGGCTTTCCCCTGATGGTCAAACCGGCCTGTGCCGGAGGTGGTATATTCAACAGGGTCGTGCATAGCCAGGAAGAGCTGGATGGCTACATCCTCCGCCTTCAAAGTGACCAGGTACACCTTAAGGAAGAAGATATGATATTCCAGCAATATATGTCAGGGATGCCAGCCAGTGTTTCGCTCATATCCACGCCGGACAGGGCCTGCACCGTTGCAGTGAACGAGCAACTGATCGGAGTTCCCTGGCTTACCAAACTACCTTTTGCATACTGCGGCAATGTGACCCCCTTTCTGACTCCATATGCCAAGCAAAT
Organism: Methanolobus sp.; assembly: GCA_030154025.1. Lineage (GTDB taxonomy): Archaea > Halobacteriota > Methanosarcinia > Methanosarcinales > Methanosarcinaceae > Methanolobus. The sequence goes on along the minus strand of JASKKT010000017.1, from coordinate 29,577 downwards.
GAAAAATATAGCTGAAGAACTAATAACTGAAATTGGACTCATTGGGTCCAGCGGAGTGGATTTCCTCATTACGGATAATGGCCCTGTTCCACTGGAGGTCAATGCCCGTTTCCAGGGAAGCATGGATACAGTGGAGCTTGCAACCGGAGCTAATATCTTTGAAGAACATATGCAGGCCTTTGAAGGGCATATACTGCGGGAAAGATTAACGGAGCCTGTCTACAGGCAGTATGCAGCCAGAGCAGTAATGTACGCGGAGCAAAGGACCCACATTACAGGACAGGCTATGGACGCAATAGATGGAAAACAAACGGCAGACATACCCAGGACAGGCGACATCATCAGAGAGAATGAACCGGTCACATCGGTGATATCGACAGGCGATACTAGGAAAAAGGTAATGGGTGAAATCGAACAAAGCGTTATGTTTATACGTCAACGCTTAAATGTAGAGTAGTCCCGGAAGGCTTTGCCGGAAAGGCAGGACAAATAGTTATGGAGCCCGTGGCAGAGGCTTTTAGCAAAACTTAATATTGTAATAAATTGCATAGACATACGTTTCATGAGGTGAATGCTTTTTGATAGATCTGAATAATCCAGTTATCAGGGGATATCTTATCCGGCTGGTGGGCGAAGAAGGGCTGGAAATGATAAAGAATATGCCCGAAGGTGAGGTTACGGATGAACAGATTGCACAGGCAACAGGGATTCTCCTTAACATTGTGCGCAGGACACTTTTCATTCTCAATGAGAACAAGCTGGCAGTATGCAGGAGGGAACGAGACTCCAGTAGCGGGTGGCTGACCTATCTCTGGACCCTGGATATGTCAGACATCGAACCCCAGCTTATGAAGGAAAAGAAGAGGCTTGTCAAGAATCTCAGGTCACGCCTTGCATTCGAGGAGGACAACGTGTTTTACACCTGTCCCGAAGGATGCACCCGGATGAACTTCAATGAAGCCACTGAGTGCGAGTTCCTCTGTCCGCTATGCGGCGAGGACATGATGTTCGAGGATAACCATTTATTCACAAATATAATCCAGAGACGTCTCTGTCAGCTGGAAAAAGACTGATGCCGACTGATATGATCTCACGTGAGACAGCTTTGAAGATACTGGAAGACGCCGGTTGCAGCAGCAATGTCATTGACCATTGTGTCGCCGTCTCCGAGCTGGCCTCATATATTGGCATGAAGCTCTCTTCTGAGGGAAAGCAGCCTGATCTGCAACTCTTGGAGATTGGGGGGCTGCTGCACGATCTTGGGAGATCCAGGACGCACGGCATCTCCCATGCAGTGGAAGGCGCATCGATTGCCAGGAAGCTTGGTCTTGAGAGAAGGCTTGTAGAGATCATAAAAAGGCATATCGGCGCAGGCCTAAGTGTAGAAGAGGCCACTCAGCTGGGACTGCCGGAAGACGATTATGTGCCGCGGACCCTTGAGGAAAAAATTGTGGCCCATGCAGATAACCTTATAGTCGGCACAAAGAAAATAAGCCTGGATGAACGTATTTCGATGATGACGGATAAGAATATCAATATTGACAGCATCAACAGGGTCAAAGCGCTTGCTGAAGAGATTGGCGTTCAGTAGAACACAAGGGATAATTATTTATATAAAAATCACTAATGGGTAGCTGTGCAATAAAATGCATAACACGTTTTTATCACATTGTTTTCTCATTTTTAGTTAGAGGTATAACCAATGACCGATGATAAGTATTTGAAAGGTACAACCACAGTTGGGATAGTTTGCAGTGACGGTGTTGTTATGGCGACCGAACAGCGTGCAACAATGGGGCATCTTATCGCGAGCAAGACTGCGAAAAAGATCTACCAGATCGACGACTTCGCAGCAATGACAACTGCTGGCTCTGTTGGAGACGCTCAGCAGATCGTTCGTATCATAAGCGTCGAATCAAAACTTTACAAGATGAGACGAAAAGAATCAATGACGATCAAGGGATTAACGACCCTTTTATCGAATCTCCTGAGCGGGCAGCGTTATTACCCGCTGATGGTGCAGTTACTGGTAGGAGGTTATGACAAGCACGGTCCTGAGCTCTACTCCATCGACGCCCTCGGGGGGAACATCGATGAGAAGAGAGTAGTTGCAACCGGTTCCGGTTCACCCATTGCATACGGTGTGCTTGAGGACAGGTACAAAGAGAACATGACCACCGACGAAGGCGTGGAACTGGCTGTCAGGGCACTTCACAATGCCATGAAAAGGGACTCTGCGTCCGGCGACGGGATTGATGTCGTTGTCATTACCAAGAATAAATACACCAGGATTGAATTCGACGATGTCAAGAAGATCAGGGAGTCGCTAACTGCTGCGAACTGATCCGCATTACATAAAAATGAAATAATGTAATTTTTAAAAATTACACTTTCTAACTAATTTTTTTACTTTTTTACAGGAAGGCTGTTTTAATGGCGGTAGAAGAAGTACTATCTGATCTAAAGAAGAAAATCGAAGAGAAGTTGCCAAGCGGCACGACTATTTCTAGTGTTGAATTTGAAGGTCCGCAGCTTGTTGTTTACACAGAGGAACCAAAGAAATTCGCAGATAACGGCAACATTGTCAGGAACCTGGCCAAAGTACTCAGGACACGCATTGTGGTGCGCCCGGATCCGAAAGTGCTTATGCCGCCAGAGGAGTCCATTCAGAAGATAGATGAGACCGTACCTGAGGAGTCCATGGTATCCAACTACCACTTTGACCCCGATGTGGGCGAAGTGATCATCGAGGCTGAGAAACCCGGCCTTGTGATCGGAAAGCATGGGGAGACTCTCAGGGAGATAACAAAGAAGATCGGCTGGACACCTAAAGTTGTAAGGGCACCCCCTATAAAGTCACACACGGTCAAGAATATCCGTGAATTCATGCGCACTAACCACAAGGAAAGAAAGGACATCCTCAAGGCCGTGGGCAGGAAGATCCACAGGGGATGCACTTCCAAGGACCAGTGGGTAAGGATAACATCCCTGGGCGGGGCAAAGGAAGTAGGTCGAAGTTGTTTTATCATATCGACCCCCGAATCCAGGATAATGATAGACTGTGGTGTCAACGTTGCTTCTGACGATAACATGACACCCTATCTCTATGTTCCTGAGGCCTTCCCGATAAACCAGATCGATGCAGTTGTGCTGACGCACGCTCACCTGGACCACCAGGGTCTTGTACCACTGCTCTACAAGTACGGTTTTGAGGGACCGATCTACTGCACACCACCCACAAGGGACCTTATGGCGCTCCTGCAGCTTGACTACATAGACGTTGCTGCAAAAGAAGGGAAGAGGCCTCCGTACTCCTCAGCGAACGTAAGGGAGGGGCTGAAACATACCATCGTGCTGGACTATGAAGAGGTGACAGATATCGCACCGGATGTCAAGTTGACCTTCCATAATGCCGGACACATCCTGGGCTCTGCTGTGTCCCACTTCCACATAGGCGACGGGCTGCACAATGTTGTCTTTACCGGCGATTTCAAGTACGAAAAGACAAGATTGTTCGATGCCGCGGTCAACAAGTTCCCCCGTGTGGAGAGCGTTGTGATGGAATCCACATACGGAAGCGCCACTGCCCTGCAACCATCCCTCCAGGAAGCTGAGAACAACCTCAAGAACGTGATCAATAAGACCCTGAGCAGGAATGGTGTTGTCCTTATCCCTGCATTTGCTGTGGGGAGAAGCCAGGAAGTAATGATAGTCCTTGAGGATGCTATCCGCAAAGGTGAGATACCAAATGTTCCGGTCTACCTTGACGGTATGATATGGGAAGCAACAGCTATTCACGCCACCTACCCCGAATACCTCAACAATGACCTGCGCAAGCTTATCTTCCAGAAGGGCGAGAACCCGTTCCTGGCAGAGTGCTTCAGGCCCGTGGATTCAAACGAACTGCGCCAGAAGATCCTTGATGAGCCGCAGCCATGTGTGATCCTGGCTACATCAGGAATGATGAATGCCGGCCCCGTGGTTGAATATTTCAAGAGGTTCGCGGAGGACGAGAAGAACACACTGGTGTTCGTCGGCTATCAGGCGGACGGGACACTGGGACGCAGGATCCAGAAAGGCTGGAAAGAGATCCCTCTCTCGACCAGCAACGGCACCCATGTCATAAGCATGAACATGCAGGTGGAAGTGGTCGACGGGTTCTCAGGACACTCCGATAGGAGACAGCTTATGGACTACATCAAAAAGATGAAGCCACGCCCCGAAAGAGTGTACACGGAACACGGAGATGAGCGCTCCTGCCTTGATCTTGCAAGTTCGATACACAAGAAGAACAAGCTCGAGACCAGGGCACTTACAAACCTGGAAACAGTACGGCTGGTATGACCGTACTCTTTCTTCCTATTTTTCTATCATAAGCTGACAAACCAGCCCAGCTGCCTACAATTGCGATCCATCGGACTGCGCCAGGCTCTTCAGGTAAGCTATCAGGCCTGAGTGGTCACTGAAGACCCTGTCTGCTTCCGAAAGCTCTTCAGCAGGTACGTAAGTGGCAACTGCCACGCAGTACATGCCTGCGTTCTTGGCCGCCTTTACCCCAAGAGGAGCATTCTCCACGACCATGCACTCATCCTTTCCCACTTCAAGCATACCTGCAGCTTTGATATAAGGTTCGGGGTCTGGTTTTCCGTTCTCCACATCTTCCCCTGTAACGAGCACATCAAAAACATCAGGATAGAACCTTTCCATGAGATCCTTCACGATGGTCTTGTCAGCACCGGAAGCAACTGCTATCTTGTATCTATCCTTCAGTAAGCTCAGGCATTCATACATACCGTCAAAGCGCTTTGCCTGGTTATTTTTCATGAAAAGCTCCCTCTTTTTATCGAGGAGCGTATCATAAGTGCTTTTATCAGGCTTTTTTCCATTCTTCCCGAACATGGTGTTTATCACGCCTACGTGGTTGGAGCCTTCCACCTCATATATAGCCTCTTTGCTCACATCGATACCTTCATCCCTGAAGACCTGCACCCAGGCCTGTGCATGGTAAGGCATGGAATCCACAAGCACCCCGTCCGAATCAAAAACAATTCCCTTCAGCATACTGGACACTATTGTACCCATCTTAGAATAAGTTTGCCGGAAGCCATGCAAAAAAAGCATGAATGGAATGCAGAGATCCATCACGAATAATAATTGCGGTTAATAACCATTATATACGGGTAGTTAAATCTTAGATTGCATGGATTTGTTTACAGCAATCACTCTGGCGGTTTTTTTACCATTTATCATGGCTGCCATATTGCCTACGGCTGAGAAGATCCTTAAAAACAGGGTTGGCTGGTATGCAGCGGCGGTTGCGTTCATCTGCTTGCTCCTTGTGGCACAGGCATTGCCTGCTGTGGTGAACGGAGAGACAGTGATGGGTTCTTTACCCTGGATCCCCTCCCTGGGAGTAGAGTTGTCTTTTTACGGGGACGGCTTGAGCGTGATGTTCGGCCTGATAGTCTCCGGAGTTGGCATACTGATAATGTCGTACTCAAATGAATACATGTCAAAGCGTGAAGACCTCTCCCGCTATTACAGGTACTTGCTCATGTTCATGGGGTCCATGCTTGGCATGGTATTCTCGTCGAACGCTATCCAGCTTTTCGTTTTCTGGGAACTTACAAGCATCACTTCCTTCATGCTTATCGGATACTGGCGCAACCGCCCCATGTCCGTCTACGGGGCCACCAAATCTCTGCTTGTGACAGCAGGTGGAGGGATATTCATGCTTGCAGGCTTCCTGCTGCTGGGTATCATCACAGGAACATTTGATATTGCTACGATCCTGCAGAACACATCCATGATAGCATTGATAAAGGGGCATGAACTTTTCCTCCCTGCGCTTGTCCTTATAATCATAGGGGCGGCTGCAAAGTCAGCTCAGGGACCCTTCTATATATGGCTTCCGAACGCAATGGAAGCACCAACCCCTGTAAGCGCATTCCTTCATTCTGCGACAATGGTCAAGGCAGGCATTTACCTTGTTGCCAGGATACATCCAATATTCTCCGGCACTGAAGCCTGGTTCGTCCTCGTCAGCGGCCTGGGGATTATCACCATGCTGGCAGCCGGTTTCCTTGCATTCCGCCAGACGGACATCAAAGGCATACTTGCCTACTCGACAATAAGCCAGCTGGCATACATGATGGCAATGTACGGCTACACAAGCTACCAGTATCCGGGAATAGGAGTGGCTGCTGCGACCTTCCACCTGTTCAATCACGCAACTTTCAAGGCCTGTCTCTTCCTCGTTGCCGGTATCGTGGCACATGAGACTGCCACAAGGGACATAACAAAGATGGGGGGGCTTCGCAAGGACATGCCGATAACCTTCATCATTGGCACAATTGCAGCCCTTTCTATGGCAGGAGTCCCGCCCCTGAACGGTTTCCTCAGTAAGGAGATGTTCTATGAAAGTTCGCTTGAAATGGGCCATATACTGGGCGGGCCCTTAGAGTACCTTATACCTGCTGCAGCAGTCCTTGGAGGCGCATTTACCTTTGCATATTCCATAAGGTTCATTGACGGGATCTTCCTCGGAAGAAGACGCAGCGAGCACCTGCCCAAGCATATGCATGAACCGACACCCGTAATGCTTGCGCCGCCTGCACTGCTCGCCATCCTTGTCATTCTCATAGGCATCTTCCCGTCTGCCACAGTGCATTATATCATCGAGCCGGCAGCCTCAGGAATACTGCTTGAGGACGTACACCTTCACGTATCCCTCTGGCATGGCTTCACTGCTGCACTTCTGATGACGATCATCACTTTTATTGCAGGTGCCGCTCTCTATGCAAAGTATGGTGCCATCGCAGCCTGGCAGGACAGGGTGAATGCACGCCACCCTGCCTGGAGCTTCAACAGCCTGTACGACAGGTTCGTCGACGGAGCCTCGGGGACGAGCACAGCTTTTGCAAAAGTGATGCAACCGGGTCCTCTCAGGCCTTACCTTGTTGCTATGCTTATGATCTTCCTGCTCCTGAGCGCCGTACCTGCAGTAATGGTTGCAGGGACACTGATCCCGGCCGAGCTGAACTTTGACGTACCTGCGTACGAAGCAGTGCTTCTGGGGCTGATCGTACTCGCCTCTCTTGGCACGGCGGTGCTGAAAAAATACCTCCATGCCATAATTGCGGTATCAGCTGTGGGATATCTTGTGAGCCTTGTGTTCATCTACCTGCAGGCGCCCGATCTTGCGATCACACAGATACTTGTGGAGACCCTTGCAACCATAATCTTCCTGCTGGTAATAATAAAAGTGCCCCAGACATTCAGGGAGAGGATCACAAGGTCCGTCCTGGCAAGGGACCTTCTTATCTCATCCGCAGTGAGCGTCACAGTACTTATATTGCTGCTTAATGCATCCCAGGGAATAGTGTCACCCTTTGAATCGCTCTCATACTATTTCATAGAGAATAGCGTACCACTTGCCGGAGGATATAACATGGTCAACGTCATACTTGTCGATTTCAGGGGATATGACACCCTGGGAGAGATAGTGGTGCTCTGCCTGGCGGGACTGGGAGTTTACAATCTGCTCAAAAGCAGGAGTGATAGCAAGTGACAACACTGATTGCCAAGACTGTATCAAAGGCCTGTGTGCCCATAATCATATTGTTCTCTATCTCCCTGCTCCTTGCAGGGCATAACTATCCGGGAGGAGGGTTCATAGGCGGAGTGATGTTCGCTTCAGCCATATCCCTGCTGTATATTGTTTTCGGGCTGAAGTATATTGATTCCCTTTACAGGTACAGATGGGACAAGTGGTTTGCCGCCGGCCTCATGCTTGCCACTCTCACAGGTATCGGGGCCATGGTCTTCAGGTATAATTTCCTGAGGAGCACTTACCTGACCGTCAGCCTCCCGCTACTGGGCGATATCAAGCTGATATCAACGACCCTTTTTGACCTAGGAGTATATCTTGTGGTCACAGGCAGCCTGCTTTTTGTGTTCAAGACCATGGGGGAAGACGAATGAACGATACCCTGCTCTCAGTATCCATAGCACTTGTCTTCGGGATCGCAACATTCATGATCCTGAGGAGGGATCTCATCAGGGTTGCAATAGGAGTCACACTCCTGTCCCATGCAACGAACATGCTTATCGTTTCAACGGGGGCCTTCCTTGGAGACAGGGCACCTATAATCACCGGCGAGGAGGCCGTCAGCACAGGAGGGATCTTCATTGACGACCTGGCGGCAGGAATTCTTGCCCCGGTAATTCCCGAAGGAACAGAAATGGCCTATGTTGACCCCCTTGTACAGGCACTCACGCTTACAGCAATCGTTATCAGCCTTGCCACCACTGCGTTCCTGCTCATACTCTGCTACAGACTCTACCAGGAACAGGGCACCACTGACGTCAGCGAGATCAGGAGGCTCAAGGGATAATGGACATAATACAACACGTTCCCATTATCATGATCGCTCTGCCGGTTTTCTTCGCGGCTTTCACGATACTCTTCAGATCAAAGTCAGGGCTGCAGAAGGCACTTAATGTAGGGGTGTTCGCACTGCTCTTCATCCTCAGCCTGCGCCTTTTGTTCTACGTGTGGGACAACGGCATTCTTGTGTATGAGGTCGGAGAATGGGGAAAATACGGCATACTGCTTGTGGCGGACCTCCTGGGTGCAGGAATGGTGGTCCTCAGTTCCCTGATATCCCTTATGGCTATGATATACGCCACCGACTACATGGACAGGAAAGCCCTGGATGCCACATTCTTCCCTCTCTTCAACCTCATGGCTGCGGGCCTTAACGGTATATTCCTCACCGGGGACATCTTCAACATGTTCGTCTTCTTTGAGATACTGGTGCTCTCCTCATGCGGGCTCATAGTCCTGACAGGCAGGGGTGACCATACGAAGATGGCGGACAAACTGGAGGCCATATTCAAGTACCTGATACTTAATATAGTCAGTATCACCCTGATGCTGGTCGCCATAGCCTCCCTCTACGCCACCGTAGGTACGCTCAACATGGCGGACATAGCAGTCAAAGTTGCTTACCTGGCTGAGGCTGGAACACTTCCATGGCACTTCCACGTGATAGCAATGACACTTATCGTGGTCTTCGGCTATAAGGCGGCAATGTTCCCGCTGCATTTCTGGCTGGCTGACGTGCATCCTTCAGCACCTGCGCCCATCCATGCCATGCTCAGCGGAATGGTCATCAAGGTGGGAGTCTACGGTATACTGAGGGTCCACTACCTCATATTCAATGAGACCATGTTCATGCTCCAGCCCATCCTGATCCTGCTGTCCCTTATCACAATAGCTGTAGGAGCCACTTCAGCCATAGGGCAGTATGACCTCAAGAGGATGCTTGCATACTCAAGCGTGAGCCAGATCGGTTATGTGCTGCTTGGAGTGGGTATGGGAACTGCGTACGCCCTGACAGCAGCTATTGTATATCTTGTCAACCACGCAGTTGCCAAGTCCATGCTCTTCCTGGCCACAGGAGAGACACTCTATCATGCAGGCACGAAGGATATCAGGAAGATGGGAGGATTCGCCAAATCGTCTCCTTTCCTGGGTTCCATCTTCCTTATAGGAGCCATGTCCATCGCAGGACTCCCGCCAACCGGAGGATTCTTCTCCAAGCTGGTGCTCTTTGACGCCGGCCTTAGCTCCGAGTACTATGTTCCAGTCGCAATAGCACTGATATTTGCAATATTCACGCTCTTCTATCTTTTCAGGACATGGCTTGCCATTTTCTGGGGAGAGATCAAGGATACTGACAAAGCGGATGCCTATGCTGGACGCAACCCGACTGTCGCCATCAAGGTGGCCCTCGCCTTTCTTGCCTGCGTGGTCATCTATATGGGAGTGTACCCGGAACACCTCCTGTCACTATCAGGTACCATAGCAGAGCAATTGCTTGACCCGCAACCTTATATCACAGCCGTACTTGAGAGGAGTGTGCGATGAAACAGTATATAGCCTATGCACTGATCCTGGGACTTGTCTGGTCCTTTGTCAGCGGAGATATCAGTGTACTGAACTTTGTAATCGGATCAATATTAGGCCTGCTCATAGTCCGGTCCCTGGAGAAGCTCTACCGGCCTGATAAGGACATGACCTTCAGAAGCATCACAGAGCATCTCCCAAAGCTCGTAGTTTACTTTGCGGTCCTGCTGATTGAGATCACAAAGGCCAGCGTCCAGATGGCCAGGATAATCCTGAGCCCGAGGATGGATATCAGGCCGGGCATTGTTGCCGTCCCTATACGCGCAACAAAGGATGCCTCGATAACGGCCATTGCAAATACCATCAGCCTGACTCCCGGAACGCTTACTGTCGATGTATCGGACGACCTGACAAAACTGTACGTCCATGCCATAGATGTCTCTGAACCAGAGGCTCTCAGGCATTCAATTCGTGACAAGCTTGAAAAATATGTACTGGAGGCTTTCGAATGAACCTGCTTGATCTGGCTCTTGTGGTAATGACACTCTCACTGATCCCCTGCCTGTACAGGATAGCATTCGGACCGACAATTGCAGACAGGGTAGTGGGACTTGATGCATTGACACTTGTCATAGTAGTTATCCTTGGTGCTTACTCATACGTCCAGGAGTCTTCCTTTTTCCTGGATGCGGCCCTTGTGATGGCGATAATTGGATTCATTGGAACCATTGCCATAGCCAGGTACCTTGAAGAGGGGGAGATATTCTGAGCATGCTTTCCACAGTGATAGAGGTAGCAAGTAACATATTCTTTCTCATTGGCATACTGTTCGTTTTCGTGGGGATGGTGGGGCTGCTGCGCCTGCCCGACGTGTACAACCGCCTCCATGCCACCACAAAGATAGCGACGCTCGGAGCCTTCGGCGTTATGATTGCAATAACGGTCAAGACCGGCTTTTCAACCATGGGCCTAAAAGCTATAATGGTGGGAATATTCCTGATCCTGACGGCACCTGTTGCAGCACATATAATAGCAAGGGCTGCACACCGGTCCGGTACCAAGCTATGGACAGGATCTGTGGCAGATGAGTATGCTGAGGACTGTGCAGCAAAAAAGGATGAACTGAATTGTGATCCTGACAAGAAACTGTAAAGAATAGTGAATCAGGCTTCAGGACAATTGCATTTTTACTGCCTGCTGACCCGTTTAATGCAGCAGGCACAGCGACTGAGCAAAACTGCAGTTCATTGATGACATGCACTGAATGTAATGTATCGATAGTATCGATAATATCCTATCAGTGAGATACAGCCAAAATATCCATGGCCCACATCTTTACTCCCTGTAATGATTGTGAGCGGGTTGGGGAGTGGGGGTTAGTGTGGGAGTGGGGTTAAAAACAGACCCGCTCACTTAGTGCATAGAAGACATTATCTTATATAAGTATTCCTATTTTGGTTTATCGAAAATTATGAAGGAAGAGGCACTGTATCAATTAAGTACTCCTGATACGTGAACGTTGCAACAGGACCATATATACAAAAAACTTATCTGCATGACGGTGCATACTGGTTCCGAATAAAACCTGTTTTCAAGACGAACTCTTCCATGACTACGAAAACCCTCATACTTCATGCCACTGAAAACGACCACAGGACATCTCTGAAAGAAGCTGCAGCTATTATCAGACGAGGGGGACTGGTGGCTTTCCCTACAGAGACGGTCTATGGCCTGGGAGCCGATGCACTGAACGCAAAAGCTGTGCAGGCAATATTCGAGGCAAAGGGCAGGCCTGCGGATAATCCTCTTATAGTGCATGTAGCTTCAAAGCAACAGTGTTCAGAACTCGCCAGGAACATTCCCGAGAAAGCCTTTGCACTCATGGATGAGTTCTGGTCCGGACCCCTCACACTGATACTGGACAGGACTGAGATCGTACCGGATGTGACAACAGGCGGACTGGATACTGTGGCATTAAGAATGCCCGACAACGAAATAGCCCTCGGGCTTATCAGGGCATCCGGGAAGCCCCTTGCTGCGCCCAGTGCCAACCTCTCCGGCAAGCCAAGTCCCACCAATGCACGGCATGTCATCGAAGACCTTTCAGGGCGGATAGATGCCGTTATTGACGGAGGGAGCGTGAAGGTAGGCCTGGAATCAACGGTCGTAGACATGACCCCGGCAGTGCCTGCCATACTAAGGCCCGGCGAGATCAGCCGCGAGGATATCGAGAAGGTCATAGGGGCAGTAATTATAGGATATGAAGACAAGATCCACCCCGAATCGACCGTTGTGCGCTCCCCGGGAATGAAATACACGCACTATGCCCCTGATGCAGCTGTTACACTTATTGAAGGGGAACATGAAATGGTCATCAGCAGGATACAGGAACTACTTGGGAATTCCCCTTCCAGGCAAGTCAGGATAGGACTGCTTTTAACGGATGAAAGCAATAAGATGATCAGGCATGCTGACCAGCTTGCCCTTGGCAGCAAGGACAGACCAGGAGAGATCGCCCTTAACCTCTTTTCGGGACTGAGATATATGGATTCAAAAGGTGTGGACCTGATACTGGTTGACGGCTCTTTCAGTCACCTGGGCATCGGCGCAGCCGTAAGTAACAGGATACGTAAGGCAGCAGGCACGATAATAAAAGTCTGAGCAGAGAACACGGACGTGAGGCTACATGAAAAAAGAGAAGCAAGAGGCATTACACGAAAAACAGCGAAATATAGCCATCCTTTACAGGAACAGGAAGCTGTTGAAGATAAATGTGATCATTTTAAGTTTGGGACTTGCACTATCCTACTTTGAGGATTACAGAGGTATTGGCGAGCCTTTACTCTGGCTGGGAATAATCATATTCGTCTATACGCTTGTAAGCAATTACATGGCAAGGGCAGCTCTTAAAAAGCTTTGACCCTTAGATAATATTCTCTTGCTGCAACATCCGTTTTACACAATAGAAAGAAATAAAAGTGAAAGAATAGAACACACTATTTTGGGCTCACATCACAATATATCTTATGTAACTCTACTAAGCAGCAATATTTCTTACTCCTTTATTGCCACATGCGCCCAATAAAATTTGGTGGTTGATTTGTCCTCTGGGGAGAGCCAGAAGAGCTGATAGAGTTACCACCAAGTACCACCTTGCCGCGAAATACGATTCAAGAGACAGGTGGAGGAAGACACCTGCCTCTTTTTTGTTTAAACGGCAAATCCAACTGCTATACTTACCACTCAACCAGGCGTGTTCCTAGTAATCAATAGTACATTGCTGTTTATACTCATATATACATATCCCGTTGTACCAGAAGCAGCTGGTTGATACATTCCAGCCGCTGTGGACTTTTCCAAAGCCGGGCCTGAGTCCCAAGTAATTATGTTTGCGACCATTAATAAGTAACTTAGATTCGTACCTGTTTATTAGATTAAATTCCGTATATTGTACCGGGGTTAGAAGAAGGGTATTGGCCGGGATAAAGGGGAAAGGCGGCGCAAAGGCCGATCCTGTCATCACAGATTCAGTATTAAGGGTTACAGTGACCCTATTTTCTGAACTCGATGCTGCGGGGTCGGTCCTTTGCAAGATAATGTACTGTGCTACAAATACGTCCGATGCCTCCGACTTAAAAGGGCCTTCATACAAGTGCTTCGTATCGGAATGCAGAGCATCCGCAAAACATAGTTCAACCTGAACCTCACTCCACCTAGTTAATCAAACGGAGATGTGATTCATATCAGAAGAAGCAGAACTGCCATCAGCGTGGAAATATTAAGGGCTGCTATGGAAGGAGCAAAAAAGACCCACATAGTCTATCGTGCAAACCTTAACTTTGAGGTTGTCAACCGATATCTCACCATGTTAGAGGAGAAAGGACTGATCGAAAAGAAAGACAGCCTATATGTGACAACAGAGAAAGGAAAGGAGTTCCAGGAGATTGCACAGGAACTCGGATTATGACATACGAAAGTAGCATTGCAGATACTTGTCTCAATTCTGGTAAACGCAGCTTCTTTTGAAAACAAGGTTCTTGTCAGACCTGCATATAGTTGCTACTTCCGGAAAAGCTTTTCATAATACCTGGTTTTGAGCATTCATGCAGGCATATCAGTCGTAAGTATAACGGTTATGAGAAACTCAATACCTTTTTAAGTCATAACCAGTATTATCCTATTCAATATTTTATATACTCATGTTTTTGATATAATAAATCTCAAAGGAAGGACCATACTTATGCTGGAGATCAACAATCTAACAGTCGAGGTCGGAGGCCGCAGGGTACTGAAAGGTGTGAACCTGGGAGTCGATGTAGGCTATACGAATGTCCTGTTCGGCCCAAACGGTGCCGGCAAATCCGTACTCCTCATGACCCTGATGGGGTTCAGCGGCTATAATGTTGTAGGAGGAGAGATCATCTTCAAGGGTGAGGACATCACCCGCCTGTCTGTTTCCCAGAGGGCCCAGATGGGTATGGGCATCATGACCCAGAGACCGCCCAACCTGAGCGGCGTGAAACTTCATGATCTCCTGAAAGTAATAGCAAAAGACCCAAAGGAAACCGAAGAGCTTGCAGAGTCAATTGATATGGTAAGGTTCTTTGACAGGGACGTTAACGTAGGATTTTCAGGCGGCGAGATCAAGAGATCGGAACTTCTCCAGCTCTCAGCACAGAATCCCGACCTGCTGCTCCTAGATGAACCCGAGTCAGGGGTGGATCTTGCAAGCATCGAACTTCTGGGAAAGACCATCAATACCCTCCTGAACAGGGACTGCAAGTGCCCGGGTGAGAAATGCAAGCATGGAAAATCCGCACTTGTGATAACGCACACCGGACAGGTGCTGGACTATGTGGAAACCGACAGGGCGTTCATACTTTGCAATGGGACAGTAGTATGCTCGGGCAACCCACGCGAAATGCTCAACGAAATTAAGGAACAGGGATACGAGGAGTGTATCAAATGCAAGCTGATGGAGATATGAGGAAAAGGGCAGAAGATGCCCTCAGGAAGAGCGCCGCATATGGCGAGGACTTCAACCTTGATGAATACGGCGTGGGAGCAGCAGAGGTTCCCTATACAGAAAAACTGACAGAGCTTGCGGAAGAAGATCAGAGAACGCTTCTTAATGTCGGTTTCACTCCCGGGGAAGAGAACAGGTCAGGCAGTCTTATAATGATAGATAACGCCATAGCCCACACCTCACTGCACAACAGCGATGTGGTCGAGCTGATGTCTCTCAGGGATGCGATGAAAGTCCACGGCTGGGTAAGGGATTACGTATGGAAGCTTGTAAAGCCTGATGCAGACAAGTACACGGCCATGAGTTACCTGCAGGAAGCAAACGGATATTTCATCCGGGCCCCGGCAGGCAAGAAGTCGAAGATGCCTGTGCAGACATGTCTCCTGATAGGCTCGAAAGATGTCTCACAGACCGTCCATAACCTTATCATCGTGGAGGAGGGAGCTGAGCTTGAGGTCATCACCGGCTGCTCCACAAAACACGGGATCGAGAAGGGACTTCACCTTGGTATCTCCGAGATGTACATCAAGAAGGGAGCAACTCTCAATTTCACCATGATCCACAACTGGGCAGACCAGATAGGTGTCAGGCCAAGGACAGTGGTGCACGTTGAAGAGGGTGGCAAATACATCAGCAATTATGTGACGCTCAAACCAGTCAGGTCCATCCAGTCATATCCCACGGTAGTCCTGGAGGGGAAAGGTGCTTTCACAAGACTCAATACGATAGCTGTCGCCCACGCCGGCTCGGAGCTCGATCTTGGAAGCAGGGTCATCTTCAATGCAGAGGATACCTCGGCAGAGCTTATATCACGAACCATAACTACCGGCGGCATATCCATCGCCAGGGGAGAGATGATAGGCAACGCCAACGGGGCCAAGGGTCACCTGGAATGCCACGGGCTCGTGCTAAGCGACGGAGGCACCCAGAGGGCGATACCCATACTGGAGGCAAACGTCGAGGATATCGAACTCTCCCATGAGGCTGCTGTTGGCCGCATTGCCAGGGAACAGATAGAATACCTGATGGCGCGCGGGCTAACAGAAGAAGATGCCGTAGGCATGATCGTCAGGGGATTCCTTGATGTGGGCATCCAGGGCATACCCGATGAGTTAAAGGCAGATATTGACGCGACCATAGCAAAGATAGGCGAAAATGCTATCTGAAAGTGAAAGCAGATCAACCGACCTAAACTTACAAGAGGATACAAATGAATTATCAAAAGGCAATAGGCATTTTTCTGGCAGCCATAATGCTAATGTCGATCGGAACATACTTTTTTGCCGGTCCCCTATCCAACCAGAATGGCAATCAGAATGACGTATCACAGGCACCCGGATTTGATACAATACCGGGTACAGAAGTAAACCAGGAGCTGAACTCACTGCAGGACGGCCTGAGCATGACACCTGAAGGCATTACTGTAGCAAGTTACGTGGATTATTCAAGAGTGTATGGGACACCACTCCAAGTGCTGGCTCCGAACATAACTGATGTGTACTCTGTGTATAACTCCATGATCATGCAGAGATACTCTGCATACAATGACAGCGGGGATTTCGGGTTCGAAGCTCATATAATATATCCTGAGGTAATAAACTTTGAATATATGCTTTCCGAACAGCCCTATAATGGATATTACATGCTGTCCCGCAACGGCCAGGTATACAATATAGTGGGCAGTCCTATGCTGCTTGGTCCGAGGGATTCACTTGAGCAGGTAATTGATGTTACATCAGGCAACCTTGGCAATTCCAGCGATTTTGCAAGGATAATGCCATATATAGAAGCCGGTGCTGAATACCAGTTGCTCACGTCCACAGACAGCATCGCTGCGCAACACTATCTTGAATTCAGGTCTGCAGATGAGGGGAACACCTATACAAGGACCGAAGTATTCGTCGAGCCACAACAAAGCCTGCTTGAGAACATAAGTGCCCTTGAGGCAAACAGTACGGAGCGCGGCCTGGCATACAATGTGACCAGCTACGACAGCGATAATGTGACAAAGGTTATGATCACGACCAATGCCACAAACTTCTATAACCTGGTACTTGAACAGCTCCGATGAGCAGCTGCCAGGTGCAGGAACCCGGATGAGATACTTGTCTCACCTCATTTTTTATGTTGTTTCTCTCTCTTGGCATAAGGTTTATACATTAATAGAGTGTTTTGGAATCAAATCGCCATTTGCCGAAAGATATATATCCGAATGTAGCGATTGATAGCCATTACCTTGGCATATAACAGTGTCAGTTAGTGATATTAATTTGTAGCAATCATAAGGCCAAATTAGTTTCAGGCTACTGTCCTGATCTGCAATGAATAATGAAAAACCGCAGTTTTTCGCGGTTTCGAAGGAGATTAATAATATGGCAGCAAAATTTGACGTTCCGGAAGAATTAGCAAACAAAGCACTTGAGAGCGTAGAACTCGCAAGGGACACAGGAAAACTGAAAAAGGGCACAAACGAAGTGACAAAAGCAATTGAGAGAGGCATTACAAAGCTCGCGGTAATTGCAGAGGACGTAAGCCCTGCTGAAGTCATCGCCCACATCGCACCACTCTGTGAAGAGAAGAACACTCCGTACATATTTGTCAAGCAGCAGAAGGAACTTGGAGCAGCTTGCGGTATAGGTGTTGCCTGTGCAGCCGTAGCAATCATCGACACCGGCAAGGGCAGCGGACTTGTTGAAGACATCGCACAGAAAGTAAGTGCATTGAAATAATCTGATACGTGAGGTATCATTATGGCAGATGAAGATACAGGCTATGCGGCCGAAGTCATCGATGTCATCGGCAACACCGGTATGCATGGCGAAGCAAGCCAGATACAGTGCCGTGTGCTTGAGGGACGTGACAAAGGCCGTATAATCACCCGCAACTGTGTAGGTCCGATCAGGGTAGGCGACATACTGATGCTGATCGAAACATCCAGAGAAGCAAAGAAACTGACCACCAGGTGATCATAATGGAACAAAGGAAATGTTCTTTTTGCGGCGCATTCCTTGAGCCGGGAACAGGTAAGCTCTTTGTGAAGAGGGACGGATCAAACTATTTCTTCTGTTCCTCGAAATGCGAAAGCAACTTCGATCTTGGAAGGCTTCCAAGGCGTACCGAGTGGACCGAGCAGGGCAGGATCTATCTGAAGAAGGCGTAATCCGGTGTCAGGCATGGAACAGACATACATCATGATCAAGCCCGACGGCGTACAGCGCGGGCTTATCGGAGAGATAGTCTCCAGGATAGAGAAACGCGGCCTGAAGGTTGCAGCCATGCGCCTGGGCGTAATGAGTGCCGAGAGTGCAAAAGAGCACTACAGGGAACATGCAGAGAGACCGTTCTTCGCATCGCTCATAGAGTACGTCACATCAGGCCCTTCCGTATCAATGGTGGTCGAAGGCAAGAACGCTATTGCCATCATGCGCGCGGTCAACGGTGCAACCAACCCCGTTAACGCGGCACCCGGCACGATCCGTGGCGACTTTGCCATCGAGACGGGAAGGAATGTTGTCCATGCATCCGATTCCCCGGAATCGGCCAAACGTGAGATCTCCATCCACTTTAAGGATTCGGAGATCGTCAGCTATTCAAAGATCGATGAGGTTTGCCTCTACGAGTAAACTTTAAGACCATTCCGGGCACCTTCTTATTTGATACATGCCCGGAATAACTTAATAGTCAATTACGGGGCAGTCAATCAGATTTGAAGGGATGCACATGGCAGTCAAGGGAAACTTACGCACACCAATTGTCTCTGTAATGGGACATGTAGATCACGGAAAGACTACATTGCTTGATAAGATCAGGGGCAGTACTGTTGCTGACGGGGAGGCAGGTGCCATCACCCAGCACATCGGTGCCACTGAGGTTCCAATTGATGTCATAGTCAACAAGTGCGGCAATCCCGCCCTCAGGGACAAGTTCATAGTGCCCGGCCTTTTGTTCATTGACACTCCAGGACACCATGCATTCACATCACTCCGAAGCCGCGGCGGAGCTCTTGCGGACCTCGCTATAGTTATTGTGGATATAAACGAAGGTTTCAAGCCACAGACCATAGAGAGCCTCCAGATCCTTAAAAGATTCAAGACACCTTTCGTGGTGGTTGCGAACAAGATAGACAGGATACACGGATGGAACCCGCAAAGGAACATGCCCTTCGTGGCATCCTATAACAAGCAGAACGAGCGCGTTAAGAGTGAGCTGGACAGGAAGTTCTATGAAGTAGTCGGCGAGCTGTACAATCTTGGATTCAACTCCGAAAGGCATGACAGGATCAACGATTTCCAGCGCAATATAGGAATAATCCCCATAAGTGCAATGACAGGGGAGGGTATTCCCGATGTCCTCATGGTGCTGCTGGGACTTGCCCAGAAATTCCTTGAAGCAAACCTGCACTATGACGCTAACATTCCTGGCGTGGGCACTGTTCTTGAGGTAAAGGAAGAGAAAGGGCTTGGAACTACCATAGATGTTATCCTCTACGACGGGACTCTCAAGAAGGGAGATACTATCGTTGTGGGAAGTCTTGGAAAACCCATCCAGACCAAGGTCCGTGCACTATTGAAACCCCGGCCCCTCACAGAGATTAAATCCGAGGAGAAGTTCGAACAGGTCTCTTCGGTCACAGCAGCCATAGGTGTAAAGATATCTGCACCAGGGCTTGAAAGTGCACTTGCCGGCTCTCCAGTCAGGATCGCAACACCCGAAACTATCGACGCCATCACCCAGGAGGTGCAGAGCGAGATAGAGGATGTGCAGATAGATACCGATTCTATGGGCATCACAATAAAAGCAGATACTATAGGCTCCCTTGAGGCTCTTGTTAACGAGCTTAAGAAGGAGAATATACCCATCAGGAAAGCTACTGTGGGAGACGTTTCCCAGCGTGATGTCGTGGAAGTTGCCGCTATCGAGGACCCCTTCTATGCAGTCATTGTCGGCTTCAACATAAAGGTGCTTCCTGATGCAAGGGACAAGGTGCAGGACACCAATATCCACCTTTTCCAGAACGATGTCATATATCGCCTGATAGATGATTATAAGGACTGGGTGCAGGAGCAGAAGGAGCTTGCCGAAAAAGAGATGGCTGACACCATCATTAAACCGGGGAGATTCCAGATATTGCCAAACTGCACGTTCAGGCAAAGCAAACCGGCTGTTGTCGGCGTGAGGATAATCGGAGGTGTTGTCAAGACGAATCTTGACATCATGGCACTTGACGGCACTATAGTAGGCAAGGTGAAAGGGCTTCAGTCAAGCGGAGAGAACATCTCACAGGCAAAGGTCGGCATGGAAGTTGCAATGGCTATAGAGGGCCCGACAGTCGGAAGGCAGATAAAGGAAGGAGATACGCTCTTTATCAATGTCCCGGAGCGGCATGCCAAACGCATGGAAAATGAAATTAACGACTCATTGACGGCAGATGAATTAGAGACACTGGACGCGTTCCTTGAACTCAAGAGAAGGGGTAACCCCTTCTGGGCTAAATAAGCATTCAGGGCAGCGCATGATCATAAGCATCACAGGAACGTAGGAACGAACAAAAAATTGGAGGAATAAATATGGCAGATTTCAAAGTAGTAGTATCAGACCCGAAGACAAAATCATACCAGTTCAATGTAACAGGACCCGAGGCTAACAAGCTCATCGGAAAATCCATAGGCCAGACCGTGGACGGAGCAATCGTCGGACTTTCAGGCTATGCACTCAAGATCACAGGCGGAAGCGACAAGAGCGGCATGGTCATGAGACCTGAGATCCCCGGCCCGAGGAGACAGAAGGTCCTTGTTGCACAGGGCGTAGGTTACTCCCCTGTATCAAGTGGCGTCCGCCGCAGGAAGATGATGCGCGGAAGAGAGATCGCTCCTGACATCATACAGGTCAACACTGTTGTTGTGGAGTATGGCGACAAGGCCATCGAAGCCATCGTCGGCGGCGGCGAGGCAGCAGAAGAGTGAGCGATCACTCTTTGAATCTATTTTTCATCACTTTTTTAAGCCCGGTTTATTCCCTGTCCTGTTAATACCTAATTGATCTTGTGCACACCAAGCACTATTGGTTCCATCCTGCACATGATACCGTTTACTTCAAAAGACACATTCAGGTTCCCAAGATCAGTCTTTCCGCTTGTAAGAGGCCTGATGGCAAGAGATGCATACCTTGAGGAGGATGGCAGCAAGCCCTCAATGCAGATGGTCGGGACCTCACACTCGACCTGTGAAGAGAAGCAACTTGAAAGACTTATATTTGACAGGGGTTCCTCAGAGCGGTTCTCCACAATAAAACCAAGGGAGGCCGGTATTCCTTTGTAGAGGGTGTCCGGCGTGTTCATGCGGACATAAAGTTCGGGGGCGAGCACATGTTGCACGCCAAGTTCTTCGGGCCCTGCAATGCAGGCATTAGCACCGAGCCTGAAATGAACCTCAAAATGGCCAGGGCTGAACTCGCCGATGATCTTCGGGACAATACTGAGGTTCAGCACCTGCCCGGACCCCTGATGCAGAGTGCCTGCACTCAGTATAATGAGGCCGGGGTCTATCCCGTCCTTCAGACAGCACTTTACCTGCACGTCTTCCAGGGAACAGGAGAGCCTGTTAGCAAGATAGATTCCCAGGACCGCCTCTTCTCCGAATTTCAGGACCTCAGGAACACTTGTATTCACATAAATGGAAGAGCAGATGACAGTACAAGTTCCCTGGGAAATGTTGTATTTTGTGTACTGCTGCCTGCGTATCTCAAAATACAGATCCGCCGACCCCAGAGATGTCTTTCCAGTATGCAGGGGGACAAAAGGTATGGACACATATCCTGAGGAACCTGCTCTCACCGTACCAAGGCTAACCTGAGGAGAATCGCATCTCAAAGCCCTGGGAAAGACCCACCTGAGCCATACATTCCCCATATCGGTATCACTTGGATTGCTCACCCGGAAAGTTACTGTGCAGGGAAATCCCAGTTCAAGACTGCCGGAAAGATTACAGTCCACTATCGCTGCTTCACATACCTGCGCACCCCTGAGCCTCCTCCTGCTTATTCCCACCCTGCCCTCATATATCCAGAACACATGAACCGGCACATAAGGGGCCATCACAAAGAGCGTAAGAGATAACAGGAAAACAGGCAGTGAGACTGCTGTTCCGTCAGCAGGCAAAGCACTCCATGAAGGCATCAGGGAATTGGCAAGTGGCTGAAGAACAGGAGAATAAGACTGCTGGTACAGCATAAAAACCAGGAAGAAGGCCAGCCACATTATCCAGACAAGCGAGTATATCTGGAAAACAGCTCCGCTTGTTCCGCCTGCCCTGTTCAGCAGGGCATAGGAGAGGGAGCCTTTGAAGCTGCGGGGAATCCTGGACAGTCTCATTTGATCACTATATAGGATAGATAAATGAGATTGTGCTCCTATATATAAATATATTGCTTGAATTATATAATCTGGAAAAAACAGTACAAAAGCAGTACAAAAAAAGATAGGAAAGCAGATCAGAGCAGTTTCTTCCCTGCATCCGGCCCGCTTTTGCACTCAAAGACATCTGTGATCTTCATTTTTATAAGATATCTGGCAGGGAAGCGGTCACTCTTTGCCTTTACGATCTTGCGCATCTCATCATATTCCTCACCGCGGTCTATGATCTTGATGTCACCTTTTATCTGGAAGCAGCCGTTGATCTCAGGTCCCCACACATAGATGGCACCCTTCGGGTTTGCCCTGAGGTTCTCCATGGTTTTAAGGAAGAAATTGTCAACGATCCACAGGGTTTCTGCGTCTTCCTGGAGATAGCACATCCCGATAGGAATGACGTTTGGCACACCATCCTTTGAAGCTGTTGCGAATGGGAATATCTTCATCTTTGCAAATTCTGCTTTCATCTCATCTGTTAACTTTACCATTGATGTCACCTCTGCATATCAAAATAAAAGAGTCAGATATTCTACACACCAATGAAGTTTAAACTTTTTCATCAGTAGTGCCTGAATAGCAAAAGAAGAAAAAAGAGGTTATCAGAACAGCTTATCCAGGAAATACTGGTGAACCCTTGAATCCCGGGTAAGTTCGGGATGGAAAGCGAGCGCCAGGAGATTACCCTGCTCGGCTGCCACTACCATATCATCGATACTGGCGAGCACCTTTACATCGCCACCGCATTCTACGATACCAGGAGCCCTGATGAAGACAGCACTATAAGGCGAATCAAGGAAAGGAAGCCCAAGTTCCGTCTCAAAGGACTCGCGTTGCCTTCCGAATGCATTGCGGTTCACCTTTGTGTCCATAATGCCCAGCAGATGCTGATGGGTCTTTCTGACCTGCTCATCACCTCCCCTTGCTAGCAGGATGAGACCTGCACAGGTGCCCATGATTGGTTTTCCTGAAAGGTGCATCTGCCTGATCTCGTCTGCAATGCCTTCACGGACCAGCAGGCGGCCAAGGGTGGTGCTCTCTCCTCCGGGAAGGACAAGCGCATCACACTGCGGTACAATGCCCTTGTGCTTTATTGTCACGATATCGGCAAGCCTGCCACGTTCCTCAAGCGCTCTGGCAAGAGCGTCCACATGCTCAGAGACGTCACCCTGAATGGCAATAACACCAATACGCATGAAAACACCGTTATTGAACTAAAAAAGAATAGAGGATGGATATTACCATCCGCGTGTCTGAAGGACCTGTTCCTGGGGGATGGTATCAACACTTATGCCCTTCATGCCTGCGCCGATGCCCTTTGAGATCTCAGCGAGCACTTCGGGGTTATCGTAGTTGTTGACTGCCTCTACTATTGCAGTTGCCATCTTCTCAGGTATCTCTGCCTTGAATATGCCGGAGCCAACGAAAACACCGTCAGCGCCCAGGCGCATCATCAGAGCCGCATCTGCAGGTGTGGCTACACCGCCTGCTGCAAAGTTGACCACAGGCAGGCGCTGCATCTGAGCAGTCTCAAGCACAAGCTCTATGGGAGCTTCGATCTCACGGGCGACTCGGGTCATCTCTTCCCTGGTCATGCCCCTGAGTGCACGTACCTCGCCCATGATCTGCTTCATGTGCTTGACAGCCTCACTGACGTCACCGGTACCTGCCTCACCCTTGGTGCGTATCATGGCAGCACCCTCATTGATGCGGCGCAGGGCTTCACCAAGGTTCCTGGCACCACATACGAAAGGAACAGTGAAGTCGGTCTTCTCGATGTGGTACTTGTGGTCAGCAGGGGTGAGCACCTCGGACTCATCCACCATATCAACACCAAGGGCCTGCAGTATCTCAGCTTCCACAAAGTGCCCTATGCGTGCCTTTGCCATTACCGGGATCGTCACGGTGTCGATTATGTCGGCAATTATCTGCGGGTCTGCCATCCTTGCAACACCGCCGGCCTTCCTGATGTCAGCGGGCACTGCCTGAAGGGCCATGACCGCAACTGCTCCTGCCTCCTCTGCTATACGTGCCTGCTCGGGAGTTGTGACATCCATAATAACGCCACCTTTCTGCATCTTTGCAAAACCGCGCTTGATGAGTTCCGTACCGTGTCTTAATTTCTCAAGTTCCATATTATCATCCTTGTAAATTATCCTAAAGCATTATCAGTATAATGTTTTTTTGATATGTGTGTATATAGACTACTAAACATGGTCAATGCTTAAAAGCATTTACATTATTCCCCGTCTGCCCTTATCCTCGCAACACCTACCACTTTATCGTTCTGGCGCACGTCCATTATCTTGACACCCTGGGTGTTCCTGCCCTGGACACGTATATCCTTTACAGGTATCCGGATAATAATACCTTCGGAACTTGTGAGCATTATCTCATCGCTATCCTTGACAGACTTGACATTGATCACTGGACCGTTCCGCAGGCTGGTCACGATAGTGATCACGCCCTGCCCGCCTCTGTGCATGGAACGGTACTCGGAGAACTCTGTGCGTTTACCGAAGCCATTCTCAGTGACAGTGAGCAGCGATGCAGTCTCATCCACCACATCCAGGCTGACGACCAGGTCCCCGGGCTCCAGTTTCATTCCGCGGACACCCCTTGCACTTCTGCCCATGGGGCGCACGTCGGTTTCAGAGAACCTGATAGCTTTACCGTGTCTTGAGACCATGACCATTTCCTTTGAGCCGTCTGTGAGTGCCACGTTCACAAGCTCATCGCCATCATCAAGTATCAATGCTATAATGCCTGCCTTGCGAGGATTGCTGAAATCGGACAACTGGCTCTTCTTGACAGTACCCATGCGAGTGGCCATGAACAGGTAACTGTTCTCGGAGAACTCGTCCACAGGTATCATAGCTGTGACGGATTCACCATCTCCCAGTTCCAGCAGGTTCACTATGGCCTTGCCCCGGGACTGCCTGCTGCCTTCGGGTATCTCGTACACCTTCTGCCAGTAGACCCTTCCCTTGGTAGTGAAGAAGAGAATATAGTCATGTGTCGAGGCTACGAAGATGTCTGTCACGAAGTCCTCGTCCTTGGTATCCATACCTATGATACCCTTGCCACCCCTGCGCTGCTGGGAATAAGTGTCCACCGGAAGACGCTTGATGTAGCCACTGTTGGTAATGGTTACAACTACCTCCTCCTCAGGTATCAGGTCCTCGGTATCGATTTCAATAACAGACCCCTTTATCTTGGTCCTTCTCTCATCGCCGAAACGCTCCTTCAGGTCGAGGAGCTCAGACCTTATGATATTGTATTTCTTTTCATCACTACTGAGGATCTCTTCCAGTTCGGCAATAAGCTTTATGAGTTCTTTGTACTCGTCCTCTATCTTCTGCCTTTCAAGTCCTGTCAGCTTCTGGAGGCGCATGTCAAGAATGGCTTTTGCCTGTATCTCGTCCAGGCCGAAGTTACTGATAAGACCCACCCTGGCGGTTTCCACATCCTTTGAAGACCTGATGAGGCTTATGACCGCATCCAGATGGTCAAGGGCTATCTTGAGACCCCTGAGGATGTGGGCCCTCTCCTGTGCCTTCCTGAGCTGGAACAGCGTGCGTTTCTGGATGACATCTATACGGTGCTCCAGGTAGATGCGAAGCATGTCCTTCAGGCCCAGCTCCCTCGGAACATTGTCCACAAGGGCCAGGTTGATGATACCGAAGGTTGTCTGCATCTGCGTGTGCTTGTAAAGCTGGTTCAGGACCACATTGGGATTGGTTCCCCGCGTAAGTTCGATAACAACACGGATACCCTCACGGTCAGACTCATCACGCAGGTCGGAAACGCCTATTATCTTCTTCTCCCTTACAAGCTCTGCTATATTCTCTATGAGCTTGGCCTTGTTGACCTGGTAAGGGATCTCTGTGACGATTATGGCATTCTTGTCCTTCTTCATCTCCTCGATCTCGGCCACAGCCCGAAGCTGTATCCTGCCGCGCCCCGTCTCATATGCATCCCTTATGCCCTGCGAACCAAGGATAGTAGCACCCGTGGGGAAATCCGGACCCTTGATGACCTTCATCAGTTCGTTTATGCTGACATCCGGGTTATCGATCTGCATCAGTGTTGCATCAATTACCTCGTTAAGGTTATGGGGAGCCATGTTTGTGGCCATGCCCACTGCTATACCTGTGGAGCCATTGACAAGCAGGTTCGGCAGTTTTGCCGGAAGCACAACAGGCTCCTGAAGGGAACCGTCATAGTTGGGCTGGGTGGACACCGTCTCCTTGTCGATATCAAGGAGCATCTCATCCGCGACCTTATCCATGCGTGCTTCAGTGTAACGCATGGCAGCTGCCGAATCACCGTCAATGGAACCGAAGTTACCCTGCCCGTCAATGAGTGGATATCGCAGGGAGAAATCCTGCACCATCCTCACAAGGGAGTCATAGACCGCAGTATCACCGTGGGGGTGGTACTTACCGAGCACGTCTCCCACTACACGGGCACACTTCTTGTAAGGCTTGTCGTGGGTGATGCCTGCTTCCTTCATTGCGTACAGTATCCTGCGGTGTACGGGCTTGAGGCCGTCCCTCGCATCGGGCAGTGCACGGCTCACGATAACACTCATCGCGTAATCGATGAATGAGTTCCTCATCTCATCTTCAATGAGAACAGGCACTATCCTTTCGCCTGTTTCCGTAGGCTGGATGTCAAAGGAGGTCTCATCTCCCGGTTCGTCAGGTGAACCGCTATTCTGAATATTTTCATTGTCTATATCGTCTGCCATTTTTCCTCACCTCACACATCCAGGTTATAGACATCCTTTGCATGTGTCGTAATAAAGTTCCTGCGTGGTTCCACCTCGTCTCCCATAAGTATGGAGAACACCTCATCCGCCGCTATAGCGTCTTCCATGGTGACCTTCAGCAGGGTCCTTGTTTCCGGGTTCATGGTCGTTTCCCAGAGCTGTTCCGGATTCATCTCTCCAAGACCCTTATAACGCTGTATGCTTACGTTCTTGTCACCCAGTTCCTGCAACTTGGCCTGCAGCTCCCTGTCCGAATACACATAGTACTCAGCCTTACCCTTGGCTACACGATAGAGGGGTGGCTGTGCGATGTAGATGTAACCCGCATCTATAAGGGGCTTCATGTGCCTGAAGAACAGGGTCAGTATCAGCGTGCGGATATGAGCACCATCGACATCCGCATCGGTCATGATGATGACCTTGTGGTAACGGGCCTTATCGATGTTGTAATCATCTCCTATGCCGGTTCCCATGGCTGTGATCAGGGAAAGCACCTCGGTGTTCTTCAGGACTTTTGCAAGGCGTGCCTTCTCAACATTGAGGATCTTACCCCTGAACGGCAATATGGCCTGGAACCTGCGGTTGCGTCCCTGCTTTGCGGAGCCACCTGCAGAGTCACCCTCCACAAGATATAGTTCACTGAGAGAGGGGTCCTTTTCGGAGCAGTCTGCCAGCTTGCCCGGAAGCGTGCTGACATCAAGGGCGCTCTTTCTCCTTGTCAGTTCCCTGGCCTTCTTAGCGGCTTCCCTTGCACGCTGTGCATCCAGAGCTTTCTGGAGTATTGTGTTGGCAACCTTGGGATTCTCCTCCAGGTATTCGGAAAGCCCTTCCGAGACCATTGACTCAACGATACCCTTCACGTCACTGTTCCCAAGCTTGGTCTTGGTCTGTCCCTCAAACTGCGGTTCGGTTATCTTGACACTGATGATAGCGGTAAGGCCTTCACGGATGTCCTCTCCCGAAAGCTTGTCCTCGCCCTTTGCCATCTTATTCTGCTTGATATAGTCGTTGGCAACCCTGGTGAGCGCTGCCTTGAAGCCCACGAGGTGAGTACCGCCTTCGTGGGTGTTGATATTATTGGCAAAGGAATACACATACTCTGCATAGCTGTCAGTATACTGCATCGCTATCTCGACAACAGTACCTTCTTTCTCACGCTCGAAATAGATGGGAGACTCGTGCAGGACATTACGGGTATGGTTCAGGTACTGTACGAATGAGACAATGCCTCCTTCATACTCGAACACTTCCTGCTGGGGCTGCTCCTCCCTGAGATCAGATATGCTTATCTTTATACCCTTGTTGAGGAAAGCAAGTTCTCGAAGCCTTGTGGCAAGTATATCGTAGGCGAATTTAGTAGTCTCGAAGATCAGGCCATCAGGCTTGAAGGTTATCTTAGTACCCGTGCCTTCGCTTTCACCTATTTCCATGATATCATCATGAGGCTTTCCGCGTTCATAACGCTGGTAATACAGCTTGCCATCGCGCTTGACCTCAGCTTCAAGCCATTCGGAGAGTGCGTTGACCACGGAGACACCCACACCGTGCAGGCCGCCTGAAACCTTGTAGGTGCTCTTGTCGAACTTTCCTCCTGCGTGCAGGATGGTCATTACCACTTCAAGAGCTGATTTGTTGTACTTGGGGAGATTACCTACAGGTATACCCCTGCCGTTATCCTGGACGGTCACAGTCCCGTCCGCGTTTATAGTTACCTCTATCTCGGTACAGAATCCGGCCAGTGCCTCATCGATACTGTTGTCCACCACCTCATACACGAGGTGGTGAAGCCCCCTGCCATCGACACTGCCGATATACATACTGGGTCTCTTGCGCACAGCCTCAAGTCCCTCAAGGACCTGAATATTGCTTGCGTCATAACCCTGTTTTTCTGTCATGTTTAATACGTCTCCCATAAAAATGATTTAACATAAAGTATGCTATTTACGTCCAAAATGTACACTCGTTCGTTCCCTCAGATTCAGTCAAAGAAAGATTTATTTCAATTCGCTAGCTCGTCTTTTTCCTAGAGAAATATGATGGAACCTTATATGCGTTCATGCTTATTAAAGGTTTATATAAAAATCTCTGAAAAAGAGACAGTAACAACTGATATCTTACAATAGATCTGCCTTTATCAGGAGTTTTATCATTTCTTAAGAATAGTAAATGGAATTACCCGTTTACTTAGATTTTTTCCAATCAGAAAGTATATAAGACCAATAGAAATTGCTGTGTCAGAACAGTTCCACCCTCTTCCCGACAACGTTTTCCAGCGCCTTCCTGTAAACCAGATCCGCAGTCACGAGATCCTGGACTGCAAGACCCGTGGAGTCGAATATGGTTATCTCTTCATCTGATCGTCTTCCGGGTTTAATGCCTGCGATAACCTCGCCAAGTTCGGCGTAGATATCGGCCTCCGAGAAAGTTCCCGAGGATATGGGCACATTTATCTCGCCTGA
>JASKKT010000064.1 GCA_030154025.1 Methanolobus sp. | reverse complement strand
GGACCGGGTGCTTCAATTGAACCCCACGTAATGACAAATCCCGAAGCTTACTATGTCCTTGCAGGTGAAGGTGTTATCTATATCGAGGATGTGCCGTTTGAGCTCAGTGAAGGAAAGCTCGTTCTAGTACCTGCAAACTCAAAGCAGCATACTGAGAACACAGGGGGTGTTGACCTTGAATACTTTGCCATAGACCAGCCTGCATGGTCAGCGGACAATGAGAGAATGGTGGAATGAGCCTTCCATTTCTTTTTTTCTGCAAGCATCAGCTTTGATGCCAGGCAAGTTCCCGGGTTCTTACCCCAGGTTTCCGATACTGTAGCATGCCTGAAAGAGCATATAAATAAAAAGCCTTAGATATATATTAGCCATATTATTTTTATTTTATCTTTCTTGCAGGCAGAATGAAAAAACTGTGCATCCCCATTGCCGGATGCCAGGAGAGTTCCTATGAACGATGAAGTGATCGGCATTATTCCAAACATGAAAAGAAGCAAGATGCTGGGCATGTCCTATGACACCTTCACACTTATTGCAAGCCCTGATACGACCGTATTTGCCAAGGTAACGAACGAGCTGATGAAGCAGATAGTCAGGGATTCACGTGACCAGGCAAAAGCCGAAGGTAAAGGTTTCTTTGGACAATGGGGTGCGCAGATAAAGGGATCCTTCGGCTATGCTGAAAGGTATGCCGGGATGAGCGCACAGGCAGCACTTGCGGAAAGTCCCGCAAACTTCTCAATCCCCAACGCAGATATAAGTTCCATAAAGATAAAGAAGAAGACCACCTATGATGACAATGACATTTCTTCCACTAAGTGGGAGGTCACTATCCTGTCCGGTTCAGGCAAGCTGAAGTTTAAGACCGATTTTGATCCAAAGGAACCATTGCAGAAGATATATGGCAGCCGTGTGAAGTGAACGGAGATGACATTCATGGAAAGGTGCCTGCATACACCTTTTATGACTCTTTTTCAGGCACCTTATCTATCAGATAACGTGTTGTATGAACTGTAAGATCCTGAAAGCGCTGAACGGTAATTCCCTTAATATAGAGGAGATAGGCGGTCAGCTCGATCTCAGCAGGACAGAGGCAAAGTTCCACCTGGACATGCTGGAGAATGCACTGCATATTGAAAAGGCGGAGGATGCTGATCCCGTAGTGTATAAACTGACACCAAGGGGCGAAGGCTTTCTTGCAAACGTAGGAGAGGCAAAGTGAATTGCCGGAACAATTAACGGCCCAGCAAAAGCTTTTATCTTTCTGGTCCGATGGGCTGATCTTGCAGATCGTTCCTGGTCATTTCTTATAAGTAAGCTTAAGTGATCCCTGTACGGAAGATTCGGACCTCATGATCTTCCCATTGCGGGTAAAGAACGGTATGCCTCCCAGATTGCCTATTACAGTGTTCCTGGGGATCTCATTGTTCCCTATGCAGTTATCATTATACCATTGTGAGTTCTTGCCTGCTGGCAGATACTGGTCCATTATCTCTTCTGAGGACAGGGAAGACACAAGGCAGATGCTCTTCAGTCGATGCTCATACAGCTGTTTTTGTTTCAATGCTATCCTGTTTTCCTTTTCCGTGGCCATGCATGTATATATGTATTTATACTACTTCAACCTGCGTTAAGGGAATATATAAAGGAGATTGACTTCACGGAGATTGGACCGACCTGCAGCAGTTTTAAATAACTTATACAATCTTTATGCAAAGATGGGGGGACATACTGTGACCCGAGTACAACTTAGCGTGCTGTTACAATGATGCCCGGAAGGAACGTCCTGAGATCATACATTGACCTTACGAGAGCACACTTCTTCTTTGTATGGCCGCTCCTGTTCTGCTCCGGACTGATGCTGGCTTTCGGGAACTACGGAGGCTTTTCCTGGCAACTTACATTGAAAGCTGCGCTCATTGGCCTGACCGGATTTGAGGCTGGACTTGTACTTAACGATTATGTTGACAGGAACAGGGACAAGCTTGATGTTGAGTTCAACAGGCTCACAAGATACTGGAGACCATTCGGAAGCAGGCCTATTCCCTCGGGACAGATCGACCCGGGAAATGCGCTCATGCTTTTCCTGCTGCTTGCCACCATTGCCGCATCACTGATACTGACACTCCCATATCCTAACTCCCTTTATGTGCTTATCCTGATGGGATACTCATACAGCGCAGAATATTTCTACCAGGTAAGGAAGAGGAAGCAAAGGTATCCGGTTGCACAACTGGTTGGCAGGACAGACCTTGCGCTCTTCCCTGTGGCAGGATACCTCTGCTATGGCAGCCCCGACAGCACAGCACTCCTTTATTTCATTTTCCTTTACCCCTGGGCCCAGGCACACCTGGGGGTCAACGATCTTGCAGACATAGCCAATGACAGGGCAAGGAAAATGAACTCAGTGACTGTACTATATGGCTTGAAAGGCACAGCTTACTGGATACTGGGCTTCACGACCATCCACGCCCTCATAGCTATGCAGTTCATGGCAAAGCTGGACACAATAGCAAGCTACGGCTTCATATTGTCACTGGCGCTGCTCGCCGTAGCGAACTTCATCATACTTAAAGGAAAGGGACCTGGGGCCGGCCATAAGGCCCTGCCTCTATTCCACGCCAGCCTGCTCATATATACATTATCCATCATTACAGACTTCTTCTTGGGCTGACCGCTCAAACAGGACCGGACACATGAATTCCCGTCAGTTCCCCTGCCAGGCGAATCCAAAAGCCTCGGACATGTTCTCCGAAACGTCCGTGAAAGGGAAATATTCCAGGAGATCAGGAGCCTTCACTGAGGGATAGGACCATGCTAACCACACTGCCATTATCAATAATATCACCTCGGCGGCGTAAAGAAGATAGGCCGCAGTATCCGGCCTTATGTGACCCGCCACTACATCCAGGCCGGCCAGAACAAGGAGCACTGGCCACAGTCCAAGTAATGCCCACCAGAAACCCGTAGGCAGCATATCCAGATTATGTGCCAGGAGCAGGGTTCCGGCTGCAATGAGCAGCAGGCCGTCCAGCACTCCATTACGGTACTCTACAGGATCACCTTCTGCGCCTGAGGATCACCCACAGGCCCATGAACACGATGAGCACCGGCCACAGAATGTTCCAGTTCAGCCACCAGAACCAACCCAGCCTATCCACCAGCAGGAACAGTCCCAGCAGGACAAGACCTATGCCTACCCATACTGCAGGATCGGCCTTCTCCCTTGCAGGTGCGGGGTTTGAGGAGGGATTGCCAGTCCCTGTATACACGTCCTCTTCACGCACACCTTCCAGATCTTCCCCGAGGTCTTCTTCAGTATCCCTTAACACACCATTCTCACGTGATGCCGGGTAGGCCTTATCTGCCTTCTTTTCCTCCGGAACGATTATTGCCATGATTATATAGATCCATATCATCAGACCATCTGTGGCAAAGGCAGCTACCACAAAAAGTAACCTGATAAAGGTCGGGTCCGTGTTGAAATACTTCCCGATGCCTCCGGCCACTCCGGCCAGCATGCGATCGTCCCTGCTACGGGTCAGTCTGCGCGTGTTGTCCATAAAACAAACTCCTTTTTGCCATTTACAGGGAAGTTTCGCAAATCGGGCTTTGAAAGCTTTCTATTTTTGCATTAATTTTCCCTGTCATGTCAATCTAATTCATACTATATGTCCGATCTCAGATACCCAGTTTCCTGCGCTTGCTTTCGATATGCTCCATCATCATATCAACTGCTTTTGTACTGTCAGTTTCCACGTTCAGCAGGCCCCCGGTTATACCTCTGCAATCCTGCGTGAGCAGCCTTACCAGATTCGGCGCTCCTGTGACCGTGGGGACCGGATTGACATGCGTATGCAGTCCCAGGGCCAGTGCAAAGACAGCGTCAATAGTAGCTTTCTGCTCCATATACTCCGGCGCAGTTGCCACCACAGGCAAGTCAGGGAGCGCAACACCTCCGAGGCCTTCAGAAACAGCAGCAAGCAGGTCCGCCAGCCTGCCGGTGTCGGTACAGGTCCCATAGCTCAGCACAGGAGGGACTCCCAATGCCTCACATATAGAGCGAAGTCCGGGACCTGCAAGCTCTTTAGCCTCCGGGCTGCACAGCCCCCCAACCTGCATGGCCCCGTTACCGCATCCCATTGAGAGTACAAGCACATCCCTGCTGATTAGCTCCTTTGCGATAGCTATGCTGTGGTTGTCCTGTCCGGTGTCCCGCAAGGTGGTACAGGATACCAGGCCCGCCACTCCGCGCAATGTTCCTGACCTGATGGCGTCCAGCAGGGGGTCAAGTTTCCCGCCAAGCGCATCCAGTATGCTCTCAGTGGAAAATCCCACCATTGCTTTGCTGTATGGCAGTCCGGTGACGGGCGTCACCTTCGATCGTCTTTCTTTAAAATTATCTATTCCCATCTCAAGCAGCTGTGCAGCCTGTTCACTAGCCTTTTCCGGAGTATATTCTATACGCTCCGTGACCCCTTCAAAAGAGATGAGATCACTTACCGGAATAAGCCTGAACCTGTACTTTTCCGCATATATGGGATCTATCGGCATGGAGCAGTTCATATCGGACACAAAGACGTCCACACATCCGCTTGCCATAACAGCTTCCTGCATGATCCAGTTCCCGGTGAAACCATACAACACATCATCCATATCCCAGCGCTGTATCATTTCCTGCCCGGCCTCTATGTTCGCTATCACACGCAGGCCCTTTGCACCTGCCTGCCTTGCCTTTTCCTGCCACTCTTCCCCTCTTGCAAGCTGCACCAGGGCAAACCCCAGGAAAGGCTCATGCCCGTTTGGCAGGATGTTGACGTAATCAGGATCAAGCACTCCCAGGTCCACCCTCATATTATGCGGCCGGGGTATCCCGAAGATCATGTCCTGGCAATACTCATTGACTATCTGGCTCTGGTAGGCCATGGCCACCCCGAGCTTCATTGCCTTAAGGGCCAGGCTGGCATAGTTGCCATCCACATTGGTCAGGCAGGAGCTGGTGGCTCTCATCATTTCATTGTAGATGCCGCCAGGAAAGATGCCAAGCTCTTTCCATAATTGCTGGCGCTCCGGAGGAGCAAGTAATTCGACTATCCTGCTCGGTTGACCGTATTCCCTGTTAAAGTCCTTTTCCACGAAGTCGCAAAGTTTCAGCGCAAGGTCCTCCACGGGACCGGAACTGTCGATCCCGAGCCTTTGCGCAAAACTTCTCAGTTTTCCTTCCTCACTGATCCTGAAAGGCGTCTCGCCCCTGGCAGTGGCCCGTAATGTCCTGATAGTCTGGGCCGTATGATAATGGTATGTAGAAGCTCCCATCACATTGCGAAGGAGCATCATCCGCATCGCCATGCCGTCTGCCGTAATGCCGCAAACGCCCCTTTTGTCCTTTGAGGCATCGGCGCGGCATGGACCGTTGGAACAAAGGTCACACCGTGCCCCCGCCTGGCAGAAGGGGCAGCGCCTGTCAGGATCGCCTCCCATCCCCTGTGCTTCATAGCGTTCCCAGATATTCGTCATGCCATCTGCTTTTATCCTTTCGTATACTTTGCGCACTGACCCATGATATGATATCCTATTTTCTTCCACAAGCATTCCCCTATGAAAAGATGTTGTTTTTAGATTAGGGCTCCGGACTTAAATACCCGTTGAGATATCCTGCACTGTTCAGGATATACATATTCTCTGACATCCCTGGAAAATAACAGATAACGATACTATCAGGCCTGAAAAAAGATAACAAGAGCCGCCTGCTAGATCAGCAGGGAACTGCCAGCCAATAATTCAAACAAGGGTCTCTCCTGGCCTGACCGGAAAAGCGCGATCAATACAAGTATCCTCTCTGGTGCTTTGCCCGAAGGCCAGGAGCCTGTATTTCCCACAGTAGTTCCCTCCGCCCTCTCTGCAAGTGAAAGCCGTGCTGCTTGCATAATCACACTCGTGGTAGAACTTGCACATCATGCCTGTACCTCCGGATTGTATATCTGTTAATTATATAAACTTTACAGTATATTAAACCTGCTGCACAGGGCAGGAGAAATATACCGCACCATAAAACTATTTAGTGCAATAACGACATATTCCACTAATGCGCTTTTATTACCTGACCCTGCACACGAAAGACCGCTGAATACCTCTAACCCATATAGTATTCCGCCTGGATTTGTGATAAAGACTGTGGTTCACAGCGGCAAAGGAGAAACGGCTATGAGAACGATAATCACCCTTACAATGAATCCTGCTATCGACAAGAGTACAGCCACAGAGCATGTGATCCCCGAGCATAAACTCTACTGCAGGCCCGCCAGCTATGAACCGGGAGGAGGAGGCGTCAATGTGTCCAGGGCCATAAGGAAGCTGGGAGGAGAATCATTGCTCGTTTACCCCTCGGGCGGCATGGCGGGCCAGATGCTCCAGAACCTCCTGAAGGAGGAAGGAGTGGAACAGAGACCCCTGAACATACAAGGAATGACAAGGGAGAACCTCATTGTCCTGGAAGAATCCACGGGCCAGCAGTACCGTTTCGGCATGCCGGGCCCGCAGCTCACCGAAGAGGAGTGTGAGATGTGCCTGAGGGAACTGGCCACTGCCACACCGGTCCCTGATTACCTGGTGGCCAGCGGGAGCCTGCCACATGGAGTACCTTCTGATTTCTATGCCCGGGTGGCACGCACCGGAAAGGATATCGGAGCGAGGGTTGTTGTGGATGCCGCAGGTGAGGCCCTGAAACTGGCCCTGGATGAAGGCGTCTATCTTATCAAGCCCAATATACGCGAGTTCAGTAATCTTGCAGGCATGGACGTCATGGAGGAGCCGGAGATCGTGGATAAGGCAAAGAAGATAATAGATGACGGAAAATGCGAGGTCATTGTCATATCCCTGGGTGCGGCCGGCGCCCTGTTCATCTCGGAAGATACAGTGGAGCGCCTGGTCCCTCCCACAGTGCCCATCAGCAGCAAGGTGGGAGCCGGTGACAGCATGGTCGCAGGCATCGTCCTGGCCCTTTCCAGGGGCAGGCCGCTACGCCAGGCTGTGCTCTACGGACTGGCCGCAGGTACTGCAGCTGTCATGACACCAGGTACTGAACTGTGCAGGAAAGAAGATACAGAGCGCCTGTATGCAAAAATGATATAAGCGCTCAAGGCTTAGAGGACAGCACGACCAGGAGATGCAAATGCAGGAATTTCTCATTGAAAGACGCTCTGTCGCCTATTTCTCCATGGAGATAGGCATCGACGAAAGGGTACACACCTACAGCGGCGGCCTGGGGATACTTGCAGGTGACACCATACGCTCGGCTGCCGATCTCAAGGTACCTATGATCGCTGTCACACTGCTATACCGCAAGGGATATTTCCACCAGCGCCTGGGAGGGGACGGATGGCAGCACGAAGAACCTGCACCGTGGGCTGTGGAAGAGTTCATGCAGGAGATGGCACCCCGTGTACAGGTGACTGTTCATGACCGCACCGTACACCTGCGGGCCTGGAAATATGAGGTCAAAGGTATCAGCGGCTTCAGCGTGCCTGTCATTTTCCTGGATGCAGACCTCCCGGAGAACTCGGAATGGGACCGCACACTTACAGATTACCTCTATGGGGGCGATGATTATTACAGGCTCTGCCAGGAGCTCATTCTCGGGGTTGGAGGTATCCGGATGCTCAGGCAGCTTGGCTACACAAGCGTCCGCAGTTTCCACATGAACGAGGGACACGCTGCACTACTTACCTTGGAACTGCTTGACGAGGAGGCACAGAGCGAAGGCAGGGAACGACTGGTAGAGGAAGACCGCACGGCAGTGCAGGGAAAGTGTGTGTTCACAACCCACACTATCGTACCTGCGGGACATGACAAGTTCCCAGTGGAAATGGCCAGGATGATCATCGGGCAGAGGGATGATTTCTTTAACCTGGAGGGAGTGCTCCACGACGGCCACACCCTTAACATGACCCGCCTGGCCCTGAACCTGAGCCGCTATGTCAACGGCGTGGCAAAAAGACACGGAGAGGCTTCAAGGCAGCTCTTCGCAGGATATTCGATCAACTCCATCACAAACGGGGTCCATGCAGCCACATGGATATCGGAACCTTTCAGGCAACTCTATGACAAGTACATTCCCATGTGGCAGAAGGACAATTTCAGCCTTCGCTATGCACTCAATATCCCCAGGGCGGAGATATGGGACGCACATATGCAGGCCAAGCGAAAACTGCTGGACTTTGTGAGAGACCAGACAGGCACAGTAATGGATGAGAACGTCCTTACCATTGGTTTTGCCAGGAGGGCTGCCACCTATAAGAGAGGGGACCTGCTGTTCCAGGAACTTGAGCGCCTGAAAAGCATTGCAGCGGGGGCAGGCAGGTTCCAGGTGATATATGCAGGCAAGGCACATCCCAGGGACCAGGAAGGAAAAGAGCTCATCCAGAGGATATTCCGGGCAAAAGAGGTCCTGGCTGCTGATATAAAGATAGTGTACCTCGAGGATTACAGCATGAAGCTGGGGGCCATGATAACTGCCGGAGTGGACATCTGGCTGAACACACCAGAGCCACCCATGGAAGCCTCCGGCACAAGCGGGATGAAAGCCTCCCTCAACGGAGTCCCGAACCTGAGCGTACTGGATGGCTGGTGGATAGAGGGACACATAGAAGGGCTGACAGGCTGGGCCATCGGGAACGGCCTTCCCGAGAACCCGCAGGACCGCAACCATTCCCTTGATGCCGCATCCCTGTACGACAAGCTGGAGAAGACGGTCCTTCCTCTTTACTACCAGGACAGGGAGCGTTTTATCGACGTCATGCGCTACTCCATAGCCATCAACGGCTCCTTTTTCAACACTCACAGGATGATGCAGGAATATGTGCTCAACGCCTACTTCTCCTGCTGAGCCGGGCCTCCGCCACTACAATGAGATATGCAGACGTGCATCCGGGATTTAAAGGCTGGACTTATTCCATAGACTCATACCTGAACCCGAAACCCAGGTCTTTCAGGGCCAGCAGTGCCATGAGCATCACGCAGAATATGAAGAACACTGACACGAAGCATGCAAAGTTGTAGTAGAAGAAGTCCACATCCGACAGGCTCACGTTCATGAATATGAAAATACTCAGGGGCTCATTGTACAGAGGGTAGAGATAGGTCAGGCCACCATCAGCAACATCGTCCAGCAGCAGGTGTGAAAGGAAAGCCGCCTCCGCGAACACTCCTATTGAGCAGGCTCGTGATATGTTCCTGTAGATAAGATACCCGAATGATACTGCAAGGGCAAACGCCACGACCCCGAAAAGCAGCGAGTGCGTCGGCATTGGCCCTATCATTGTGTGACTCAGGGTACCGTACAGGAAATAGTTCCATACCGCAGGCACGTCCGGGAAAAGGGAGCCTATGCCTCCCACAGTGAGCAGCACCCCTATATGTTTGGTGTCCTTCAGGCTTATTTCCCTTTTAAAGGAAGAGCTGAACACTGCAAAAACTCCTACAAGGGAAATGCAGAATACGAAGAACATCAGATGGAACACCGGGTAGGGCATGCAGTTAATATATTAATTTAAATTATATAAATCTGGTGTAACCCGGACCTCAGATCACTGGCAAAGTCAGAAACCGGCAGCGATCAATAACAGGTGATATCTGGATCGATATAGTTCCAATGGATTTTTAATAATAAGGAGTACAATAGGTTTATATATAAATATATATTTATACTTATATTAAAAATTCTCTTACATTGCGCACTTCACAATGATCAATACGGGAACATTCAGCTTCTTCTGCGGCGAAGTACATGACAGATAAAACGGAAGAGAACAAGAAACTAAAAAAACTGGTTAGATCCTCAGAGGCACTTTTCCAGAGTTCGGCCACTGATATTGGATACCAGGCAATGATAGATGACCTTGTGGAAATATCCGGAGCAAAATACGCAGCCTTTAATCTTTATGACAGAGACGGAAGATGCTTCACCACAGTGGCCATCTCAGGCCCGTCTGTACATATCGAAAAAGCCAGCTCGGTACTGGGTATGGAACTTAAGGGGAACAAGTGGGACATTGACAGCCGCGTGGAGGAGAGGATCCGGAACAACAGTATCACCCGCTTCAGGGAGCTAAACGAACTGACCGATGGCATAGTCCCGCAAAGGACCATAAGACTGCTGCAAAAGATATTCGGTGTCGGGGAAACTGTTGTTGCAAAGATCGAGAAAGATAATGCCACCATGGGCTACTTCATTATCCTGATGCCCTCCGGCAAAATACTGGAGGATGAAGTGTTTGTGGAGATATTTACACGCCAGGCAGGACTTCTCATAAGCCGCAAAAAAGCAGAGGAAGAGCTGCGTAAAAGAGAGATGCTGCTTAACACTGCCCAGAGGATAGGTCATATGGGCAGCTGGGAGCTTGACCTCACCACCGGCCTGATATACGCATCAGAAGAAGCCCTTAAGATCTACGGGGCAGAGAACAGACCGTTCACGATTAAAGATACACAGAAGGCCTCACTGCCCCAATACCGGCAGGTCCTTGACCAGGCCATGACATGCCTGATAAGGGGGGAGCAGCCTTATGATGTGCAATTCCAGATAATGAGACAGAGTGACGGTGCTATCCGCCACGTCCATTCGGTTGCGGAGTACAACCCGCAAACGAACAAGGTCATTGGTACCATACAGGACATCACCGAGAGCAAACTTGCGAATGCGACCCTCAAGGAGAGCGAGAGCAAGTACCGCACCCTGTTCGAAGCTGTGCTCAGCCCGGTGCTCATTACGGATGCGGATGGCAATTACATCGATGCCAACAAAGCAGCCCTGGAGTTCCTGGAGACAGATATTGGCACACTTAGAAAGAAAAAAGTAGGAGATTATGACCCTCCGCATCTTCGTGAGAAACAGGCTGAAGAACATGCACCTTTCCTGAAGCCAAAGACGCTTGAAACGGTATATGATGTCAATGGGAAGGAGAAGATACTGCTTTTGAACGTAGTCCCCGTCGAAACCAAGGACGGGACTCGCTTATACGGTATCGGGCAGGACATCACCGAGCGCAGGATGGCTCAGGAACAGATACGCAAGAGGACCGAGACACTGGATATGGCACTTGAGGCCACACGTGCAGGAATATGGGAACTGGACCTGAGGACAGGTGTCATCAGTCTTGAGGGGCTTGACAGCTGGGAAAAGATAACAGGATACACTCTTGCGGACTTCGGACAATTCGATCTGGAATTGTGGACCACACTGATGCACCCGGATGACCGGACTTCCGTTAACATGCAACTGTATGAAACCATTTCTCAGGAAAAAGAGTTCTATGTAGCGGAATATCGCATGAAGCACAGGAACGGTGACTGGGTGTGGGTGCAGGCCAACGGGAGAATATCCGAGTATGACAGGGACGGCAGACCGCTCCGCATGTATGGGACGCACATACCTATCGGTGAACGCAAGGAAATAGAAGGCAAGCTCAAGTCCAGCGAGGAGAACTTCAGGACCCTTTTCGCAACCCTCGACGACATCATACTCGTCGGGACATACGATGGAAAGGTATTGTATGCAAACCCCGCGCTCAGCAACAAACTCGGATATACTTTTGAAGAGATAAGCACCCTTGGAAGTACCGGGATCTATCCGCACAGAAGGCAGAGGGAGGCCAGGGAAGCCGTTGAAGCTGCATTGAGAGGTGATACGGACACATGTGTCCTGCCGCTCCAGCATCGGAACGGAACTCTCATACCGGTGGAGACCCGCCTGTGGTGTGGCAAATGGAATGGTGAGGACTGTATATTCTCAATGTCCAGGGACCTCTCGCAGCAGCAGGAAGCCCTGGCAAAGTTCCAGAAGCTCTTTGACAGCAACCCGGTATTCATGGCCCTGATGAGCTATCCCGACTTTACTTTTATCGATGTGAACAAAGCATTCCTGCAGAGGCTGGGACTGGATAGGGAAGAGATCGTAGGTGAGAATATCTGGTCTGTTCAGACCGCTCACTCACTGCAGTTCGCAGACATGGGGACAATGACGCAGATAGGGGAAGAACTGGGAAGTGCAGGCAGGGTGCAAAACAAGGAGATCACTACGATCACAGGCCAGGGAGAGATCATCTACGGGATCTTCTCTGCCGAGATAATAGAGAGCCTTGCCCAGAAGATCCTCCTGGTCGTGATCACCGATATCACCGCCCAGAAAAAGGCCGAAGAGGAGGCTAGCGCAGCCAGCCGGGCAAAGTCGGAGTTCCTTGCCAATATGAGCCATGAGATGCGCACTCCACTTAACGGCATTATAGGTTTCACCGACCTGCTCATGCAGACCGACCTGAAGGAGCCACAAATGCAGTATATGCAGGCGGTCTACACTTCAGCGACCTCACTGCTTGACCTGATAAACGACGTGCTGGACCTGTCCAAGATAGAGGCAGGCAAGCTGGAGCTCGATCCTGAAAGGACAGATCTCGTAGAAATGTGCGGGCAGATAACAGACATCGTGAAACATAAGGCACATGAGAAGGGACTCGAACTGCTGCTGGACATCTCCCCGCAACTGCCGCGCTATGTTATCGCTGACAGGTTAAGGCTTAAGCAGGTGCTTATCAACCTGCTGGGTAATGCGGTCAAGTTCACGGAAAAAGGAGAGGTGGAGCTTAAGGTAGAATCGTCGTCCGGAAACTCCATGGATACGGCCGAGATAACATTCTCAGTAAGGGACACCGGGATTGGTATTCCAAAGGATAGCTGTTCAAGGATATTCAGTTCCTTCTCGCAGGCTGACGGCTCCATCACCCGCAGGTATGGAGGAACAGGGCTTGGCCTGACCATCTCTAACAGATTGGTCGAAAAGATGGGCTCAAAGCTGGAGTTTGAAAGCGAGCCCGGAAAAGGGAGCACATTCCATTTCACCGCCACCTTCCCTGCAGAGACAGGAAGCAGGGTAGTGAAAGGCGATTTCACGGAGGTCCGCAGAGCTCTTATCGTTGATGACAACAGCAGTAACCGCTCCATACTACAGGACATGCTCTCAGCAGCAGGCATCAGGGCCGATACGGCATCCTGCGGCGAGGAGGCCCTGGGGATGATCGGCGGCAGGAACAGCTATGATCTTATTGTAACAGACCATAGCATGCCGTTCATGGACGGACTTGAACTGGCCGGCAA
This sequence comes from Methanolobus sp., assembly GCA_030154025.1. Classification (GTDB taxonomy): domain Archaea; phylum Halobacteriota; class Methanosarcinia; order Methanosarcinales; family Methanosarcinaceae; genus Methanolobus. The sequence continues at coordinate 375 of JASKKT010000064.1, read as the reverse complement.
GATACGTAATGAGCTGGGCATCCCTGCGGAGTCCTGTCCTGTCATCCTCCTGCACAATTCCCCGGATGGATCGCTGGTACATGAGAGATGCAAAGCCCTGCGTATCGGGGCAGTTCTCAGCAAGCCAGCCGGGATCAGCCAGCTTATGGGAGCGATCACCAGGCTGCATCCAGTCGAGAAGGAATATAACGAAGCAGCCTCTGCGGATGAAAGGGATCCCCTGGCAGAAAAGCTGTACCATGAGTGTACCATCCTGATCGCAGAGGACAATGTGATCAATATGACACTCGCATCCACGATCCTCTCATGCCTGCTCCCACATGCCAGGATAATAAAGGCCACTGACGGGCTGCAGGCTGTCCAGGCTTTTAAGGA
>JASKKT010000063.1 GCA_030154025.1 Methanolobus sp. | reverse complement strand
TGTACCTCCATGGCTCTCTACTATTATAATTAGCTGCCTGCCTATATTCGAGCTTAGGGGCGCCATCCCGATAGCCTTGGGGGTGTACGGTCTCTCCCCGGCAAGTGCCTACGTGCTGGCAGTGCTTGGGAACATGCTTCCTGTCATCCCCGTGCTCCTGTTCCTTGAACCTGTCTCAACGCAGCTGAGACGTTATACAGTGTTTGACCGTTTTTTCTCATGGCTTTTCGAAAGGACCCATCGCAATCATTCAGAACGTTTTGAAAAATACGGCATCCTGGCGCTGACACTTTTCGTAGCAGTGCCTCTCCCTGTCACCGGTGCATGGACAGGCTGCGCTGCAGCATTTGTATTTGGGATCAAGTTCAAGCACGCCTTTCCGGCAATACTTGCAGGTGTCATGGTAGCAGGTTTGATAGTCAGCATAGTAACGCTGACCGGCATAAGCCTGTACGACCTTCTCTGAGTGCACTGTGCCAGGAACAGAAGGTCATAAGATGGTAAGATGGCTCTGCTATGTGCAGAGCCTGGATCTCAGAAATAACAACTAAATCTTTCAAAACGGAATTATTTTCCCAGCATTTCCCGGGCGAGCTTGATATCTTCCGCCTTGACGGTCTTTCTGCCGGCATGTTCCGCCAGTTTTATAGCTTCTCTGGAAACCTCCAGTCCGTAGGACTCAAGCATTTCCGTAAGAGCCATTGCTGCTGATTCGCTGACTCTCTGCGCGCCAGCATTCCTTATTACTCTTTCAATGGGTGCAAATGGTATTATTGTCATAAATATGCCTCAATAAAACTCACATCTTCTAACAAAGCATTCTATATATGTTATTTGGTAAATAAGGTATATAAATATGCTCAATAACCAAATCCTGTTGGATACTGCATTGAAGCCCGGTTTTGCCCGGGTGAAACTGCATCGTGTATAGTAGAGCAGTTTATCCCGGGAGATATGAAAAATGGTGTTAGGAGAGTGCCCGTAGCGCATTCAGGGTCTCCTCACAGAGCTCATCTGTTCTTTACTTTCTCTGCAAGGTCCTTTCCCAGCCGGTTGCACTCGAACAGATCCTTCTCAGTAGGGGTGTACTGTATTCTCAGCACAGGGTCGATAACTATAACTCCCGCGTTGCGCAGTTTCTCTGCTATCTTTACCGGTGCTTCCCCGCTCCAGCCATAGGAGCCAAAAGCAGCACCTATCTTCCCGCTAACGCCCGCATCGATAAGGCGGTCAATGAATTTTGCGATGGGGTCAAGCATCGTGTAATAGAATGTAGATGAACCCACAGCGATGGCATCGTAAGATGCTGCTTCAACAGGGTCCCATTCATAGAAATTATTTACCTCTGCATCGACATGGCGCTCCCTGGCTCCCTCTGCGATGGCCTCGGCCATCATCCGTGTATTCCCCTGGGTACTAAGGTAAACTACTGCAAGTTTTGGCATGTATGCTCCTCCTCTGTGGAAACTATATCCAGATGACAGATCAGAATCCACTCCATATGAAAAATGTGGTATGATTGCTGATATATCTTTCTTTAGCCTGGTCTGTTGAGCGGATGGCTTAACAGCGGACCATGAATGATGGTTGGAACAAGTCGCTTGATAGCAGCCCGGTGGCCATAACGGGTTATATTTATTGCTGATAACCCTTATTTTAATACGACCTTCTAATACACCTTTACTATAAAGGAGGCAAGCTATGGATGAGAGAATTGCGCCCCATGTCGAGGAATTAAGCAGGGTGCTTGGAAACAGATATACAGAGGAGATCAGGGCGGAACTGGAAAAACTCCTGCAGTACAGGGTTCCGCTGGATGAGGCTAAGAGGACGGTCCTGAACAGGTTCACTTCAAGGTCCCCTGCATCCGTGCAGGTGAAGGACCTTGTTGGCGGAATGAACAGTTTCGATATAAGTGGCCGTGTGATCAGCATCGAGAAAAAGAACGTCACAGTACAGGAAGACAAGAGGAGTGTTTTCACAGGCTCTTTTGGTGACGGGACTGGCATTTGTTCTTTTACCTGCTGGGATGACATGTCCCTTAAGGCAGGAGATGCTATCAGGATAAAGAATGCATACACCAGGATGTGGAATAACAGGCCTGAGCTTTACTTCGGGAAACGCTCGGTGATAGAAAGACTTCCTGATGATCAGTTACAGGACATCGCGGAGATGTCCCATACAAAACCCAAGAAACTACAGGACATCGCGCCTGCGGATGTGATGGCCAGTTCCGACGTGGTCATAGTTGAGATGTACCACAGGGACATTTCGCTCAAGGGCAAGATGCTGACAATCACTGAAGGGGTCATCGCGGACGAGACCTCAAAGCTACCCTTTACTTCATGGACCCCGCTCAGGGGAGTGGACATAGGGAGCTTTATACATTTTGAGGGTGCAAGTGTCAGGATATTCCGGGGACTGCCTTCCATCAACTTCAGTGACAATACCACCATCAGCCAGATAGCACAGCCTGAAAAGTTACCGTTCACGCTGCAGTCTGTCAGCAGGGAAACGGACCCGGTACCTATTCTGAAGGTACTTGATAAGAGTGGCATCTTCGACGTGACAGTTGCAGGCAACATTATCTCGGTCAGGCCCGGTTCCGGCATCATTGAGCGCTGTCCGGTATGTAACAGGGTGACACAGAAAGCAAGCTGCAGGGCTCATGGCCCGGTGGAGTGTGTGTCTGATATGCGTATAAAGTTCATCCTCGATGACGGGACAGGCTCCCTTCACGTAATGCTCAATTGCGAGCTCTCAGAGGCTGTTTACGGGAAGAGCATGTACGAAGCGGAAAAGATGGCCCGTGAATCCATTTCGAAAGAAGTTGTGTTCGATGACATGAAACGCGTGCTTACCGGGAAGTATATCGCTATCAGGGGCAATTCCTCGAGGAACGAGTTTGGTGTCACACTTGTGGCAAAGTCTGCCTGGTGTCCTGATGCCGACCTGAAGGGGCGCATGGATGTCCTGCTTAAAAGGATCGAAGGACAGGTGAGCGATAATGGCTGATAGGGAAATGGCTTACAGGGTATTTGCCAGCGAGTTCAATGATTCCAGGTTCCAGATCAGTTCTGCCACGGATGCTCCCATCCAGGCGGACCTGCACGCCCCTAACTTCCTTGTGACAACGGCGGGCGCAAAGGTGAACCGTCTTTTCATAGCCGGAGTCATAACCGAGGTGGAGGATATCGGGAGCCAGAAAGGGGGTGAAAAGGAACTGTGGAGGGCACGGGTATCGGATCCCACAGGTACTTTCACCATATACTCGGGTAATTACCAGCCCGAGGCATCAGTGTTCCTTTCCTCTGTGGAGGTCCCGTCCTTTGTGACCATCGTCGGCAAGGTCCGCTCCTATGAGCCCGGGGATGGTTCGGTTTTCGTCTCCCTGCGTCCGGAGGAGATAAACCATGCAGATGAGAGCATACGTAACCGGTGGATGGTTGATACTGCGGAGCTGACCCTTGACAGGCTGGACATATTTGATGAGGCTCTGTCATCAGGGCTTAGCGGGAAGGACCTGTTAGATCATCTCTCACAGAAGAGTGTGCCTTCGCACATCGCAGAAGGAATATGCATGGCCATTGACTACTATCATACGGACAGGGATTATATCCACGGTCTGAAGATACAGGTAAGGGACGCCCTGCTATCCATCGAGAGCAGCCTGTCTGCGTCACCAGGCGGCCTGGCTGACATTGAACAGTCCGTAATGGTCATGCTTCAGGAGATGAACCAGGGCAAAGGAGTGGAGTATGCCGTACTGGTTCGGGAGGCGGGAGAAAAGGGTATTCCTGCTGAACTTGTTGAGAAGGCCGTTCGATCTCTCCTTTCCGACGGGAGTCTATACGAACCCCGAGTAGGTTTCTTCAGGGCTATCGACTGAGTCCTGCAGGATATCTCTTCCTGCAGTTAATGTAAGCATGATACGCGCCATGCTTAAATATAGATAAATATTAATTGTGACAACACTGGATTATAAATTCACTATTGAACGGATAAATGCGAGGTAAATCATGCAGCGTGATGAGATCATAGAGCAGGTCAGCTGTTGTATCAAAAACATGAAAGGCGTAGGTGATATCCTTATCCTCACAGACCAGGACCGTGAGATAATCAGGGAACTGGAAAAGAAGGCCGATCAGATGACCCTGATGGGTCTTGGGATAGGTGACAACAAAGGTGTCAAGCAGGTTCTTGAGAACGATGTCATATTTGCCTTCACTACTAACATGGACTTCAAATGGCCGGCCGGGCCAAATGTGATCCTTATGCATCACGGGTGTGTGGTGGGTGAGGACGTGGATGACCAGCAGAAGCTGGAAGAGTTCAAGTGCTGTAAGACCAACCTTGTGATAGGCAATATTGTCATCTACGATACAGGAGTGCTTAAAAGAGTGGATAGTAAAAAGGACCCTCTTGTTGTTGTCATGCCACCAAAACCGTGTCCAGAGCTTGATGGGATCCCTATGGTGTGCAATGCAACACTGGCATCACCTTCCCCGCCAAGTGACGAGTACATGAAGGAGAGGATGGGTCTCCAGAACATCCATGGCACGGGTACTTTCATGCTCGGGTTTGACTTTGAATGCGCCTGCGGGTAAATATGTGATCCCTGTTCCGGGCCAGCAAAGGCCTGGATATGCTTTTTTATGGTTGCCTGCTGGCACATCAATACCGTTATTCATCTCCTTGAAGGTTTATTTTGGCACAGTGACCTCTCGAATGAGAATACTCCTGACTGAGAATGTTTGTAATATCTCTGAATGGTATTGCTTAAGAAGGGTTCAGGAACAGAGGGCAGATTGAAAATATGAGTAACGGCAGAAGTGAAATCCTGATTAAATAAAGAGGCTTTAAGCAGCCCCTTTTACTTTCCCTGATAGGTCTTCAGAGCCTCTTCCACAGATGCATCCTCCACGGTGATGGCGTAGATGGCGTTGCACATCCTGATGGCTTCATCCAGCGGTTTCTGGTGGATGTTCCTGCCGGTTGCATTGCCCTGGGCGCCGCTGACATGTATCTGCTTGTAGAGCTTTCTCAGGAAGGGCTCGCACTCATCACTGGAGCCGCCTGCACACACGACCTTTGTCCTTCCGGCAGCCAGTACTGCCTCCTTGAAGACCTCCTCAGATTTCTGGCCTTCCTTCTTCGGATAATTGACCTTCACAAAATCGGCATTGAGGGTTGCGCCGACACCTGTGGCACCTGCTATGAGATGAGGGTCCTTTTCATCAGCAACTGCCGCGCCCCTTGGGTATATCCAGAGTACGGTGATAAGGCCATACCTGTGTGAATCGTAAATCAGCTGGGCTGCCTGGTTGAGCATCTCGGCCTCGAATTCGCTGCCAAGGTAGATGGTGTACCCCACGCCAAGTATCTTAAGCCCGCTGTTGTCACGGAACTCGGCCACTTGCTCCGCATCGTACCACAGGTTGCTGAAGGGGTCCATCTGCTCTGTTTCCACAAGATTGGACTTGGAGTTCACCTTGACCAGGTAAGGCACATCCGGGTAGTCCATACCATACCTTGCGATAAGGCCAAGCTGGGTGGCAAAAACCCCTATCTTGCTCCGGGACGCTATCCTGAAGAGATGCTCCGGGTCGTTGTCATCCTCGGGGATGCCCTCTCCGAAGAAATCGTCGTTCAGGTGTTCTACTTTCTGGTCACCTGCAAAGAGCATCAGCCTTCCGCTTCCCCTGGTTATTTCCATATAGTTCTTTAAGTATGTTGCACGTGCTGACAGTGGCACATCTAAAGGTATCTTTACGTCTTCTTCCCTAATTGAGACCATTTATATCACTCAAGCTTGAAAATTCTGTTCATATACACTTTTTCTTGCGTAAGTACCTTTAATCATGTTTTTCTATTTTAAATATTGCGTGAGGATCTGAAACGAATTGTCAGGTAAATGTGAGTTCTGCCAGGAGAGACCACTATAGGAGTAGTAAAAATAGTGACTTTTTTATACTTATTTGACTTCTTAGTTGATGCTTATCTATCATACTCTTCGGACTCACATGTCAAAGAAGCCCTGTCCCAACCCATATGCTTTCTTAAGAATGGCGCATTCCTTTCACTACATGAGGTAATCAATGGCTACGATCAGAACCACAGAAAGACTTGGACGCAGCCTGGGCTTCTTTCAGACCTTTGCCATAGGAACAGGCACAATGATAGGGGCGGGCATATTCATATTGCCCGGGATAGCAATATCTGCAGCCGGCCCTGCAGCAATACTCTCTTTCCTTTTTGGAGGTATCATCTCCATGGCAACAGCTATCAGCATGGCGGAGCTGGCCACAGGGATGCCCAAGGCAGGAGGCAGTTACTATTTCATCAGTAGGGCAATGGGCGCGGCTTTTGGTGCGGTCGTTGGCCTGGGAGCGTGGCTTGCATTAGTATTTAAAGGTTCTTTTGCATTGATCGGACTGGCAGACTATCTTCACGTCCTGCTCCCTGCACCTGTTATCATTACTGCCGTCGTGGCAGGATTACTCCTGCTGTTCCTCAACTACCGCGGAGCACGAAGCAGCGGTTCTTTCCAGAACCTTATTGTCATTTTCCTTCTTTTGATCCTGGCTGTGTTCATTGTAAAAGGTCTGTTCATGTTCGATCAGGCCAAGTTCACACCTTTCATGCCTTTTGGATATAGTTCTGTGTTTGCTACAACAGGGCTTATTTTCATATCCTATCTTGGGATAACTCAGCTTGCAGCAATGTCCGAAGAGGTCAAGGAACCCTCCAAGAATCTCCCTCGTGCTCTTATTGCATCGGTGGGTGTCGTCACTCTCATTTACGTGGGAGTGATGGTGGTTGTAAGCGGCGCTTTAACACTGGAGCAATCAGTGAACACTTTCACCCCTCTTGTGGATGTTGCCATGATGATGGACGGAGACCTGGGGAAGGTCATGATAGTCATTGCAGGCTTGCTCGCGACTGTTTCAACAGCCAACGCTGCCATACTTTCGTCATCAAGGTTCCCTTTTGCCATGGGAAGGGATGACCTGATACCGCAATGGTTTGTGAAGATACATGAGAGACATGACACACCATATCGTGCCATTCTTGTCACAGGTTTCATCATGATATCACTGCTCTTGCTTTTTAATGTGGAGCAGCTGGCAAAGCTTGGAAGCACTTTCAATATCATGATATTTGTTTTGATCAACTCCTCAGTGATACTTCTGAGGAACAGATCCCTTGAGGAGTACAAGCCAGCTTTCCGTGACCCTTTTTTCCCTTACACTCAGGTAATTGGCATAATCTTCAGTCTTGCGCTCTTACCTGCTATGGGTACAATGTCCATGCTGTTTGCGCTATCCGTCCTCATTACGGGACTAATATGGTACAAGTACTACGGAAAGGCAAAAGCCTTTCCAAAATACGATATTTTCGATGTGCTGGAGAATAATATCCAGCCAGCACCACTGGAGTCAGGTTCCAAGATCAAGATCCTTGTCCCGCTGGCAAACCCGAAGCATGAGATGGACCTGCTCTACCTTGCAGACCATCTTGGGGATGAGATCATTGGCCTTAGCGTCATCAAGGTTCCCCAGCAGACCAGCCTGACTGCTGCAAGGGAAGCCTTCCATGAAAAACGGCTTGTTATAGATGGTGTTCTTAAAGAGAGGTTCGAACAGTTCCCTACCATTGTAGGGCATGAGAGGGAGTATATAGTAGCTTTTGATCACAGCATCACAAACTCGATCATGGAGCAGGCCGAGATAGAGAAGGTTGATTTCATAATCATAGGCTGGCATGAAGCGAACCGCTTCCATCCGTCCATGGGAACTGTCGCGAACAAAGTGCTTTCCTTTGCAAAGAACAATATGGTCGTACTGAACGGTTATCTTCCACCGAAGATAGGGCGCATAGTAGTCGCCTATAACGGAAAGGAGAATTCCCGCTATGGTCTGCATCTTGCCAGGAGGCTGTCAAAGAGCGCTGGTGTACCACTACATGTTCTCAGGGTTATGAAGCCGCATCTCAGGGAAGAGCTTAAAGGTTCCATCATACACGATATGGAGGAGCTTGCAAGGGACGATTCCCTGGTCACGATAGTACCTCATATAAAGGAGCACTTCTCGGCTGAGAATGCTATCCTGGACTTCCTTTGCGATGATGATCTCCTGATAATCGGTGACTCGAGCGGCAGGTTCAAGTTCTCTCTGATAGGAAATCTGCCCTATGTACTGGCCAAAAGATATAAGGGGCCTGTCATGATAGTCCGGAAGCACAAGCCGCTCTCTTCAGAGGGCGTGAACAATATTCTCCTGAAGAGAGTGAAGAGGCTTAAGCTCTACACAGACAGACTGCAGGCAAAGATACTTCCCTGATGGGGTATCGGCTTGCGATATTCAGACCCTCTAATACTTTCACCATGCTTGGTGTGAGGTTATATACTACTAATGCCTACATTACACTTGCCTCTCCAAAATGACGCACAAACAAGAGGCCCGAGGTTTGAAAATGAAAGAGATTTCGCAAGATATTTACAGGAAGTTCCAGGAACTTGGAGTAGAGATTTCCCCCGAGGACATTGAAGACAGGCTTGACAAGATGGTCAGCAAGTTCAAGGTCCCTAAAGAGGAAGCAAGAAGAAGTGTTGTCAACTATTTCTTAAAAGAGCACAACATTCCCAGGAACCAGTTCTATACCGGTCAGTCAGAATCACCCATGATGAAGGTATCCGAGCTGAACACCGATGGAAAGTGGGTCAACATAAAGGGTAAGGTTGTACAGCTCTGGGAAAACACCCATGAATCCATATCCCAGGTAGGCCTCATCGCCGACGAGACAGGCACCATCAAGTTCACAAAATGGGGAAGTGCCGAGTTCGCTGAACTTACGGAAGGTCAAAGCTATCTTTTCAGGAACGTGGTTGTGAACGAATGGAACGGCAAGTTCCAGATCAACATGAACAAAAACAGTTCCGCCGGGCAGATCGAAGAGAACATAACCGTAGGCACATCCACTTACGCGTTCACCGGTGCGCTTGTCGATATCCAGACCGGTTCCGGCCTGATAAAGCGTTGCCCGCAGTGCAACAGGGCCCTGACCAAGGGTGCCTGCATGGAACATGGCAAGGTCGACGGGGTGTACGATCTCAGGATCAAGGCTGTCCTGGATGATGGCATTACTGCTCAGGATGCTATCATTAAGAGGGATCTTGCGGAAGAACTGACCGGCTTCACACTTGAGAGTGCCATCGCCCTTGCAGCGGATGCCCTTGACCAGGGAGTAGTGCTTGAGGAGATGAAGAAGATGCTTGTAGGAAAATATTACACCGCCACAGGCTCAAGGGTTGAAAGATATCTCCTGGTGGATTCAATGGTCCCGAAATCAACTGTGGATCCGCAGGAACTGGATGAGCTAATAGCTACCGCGGAGGTGGCTTAAATGGCAGGCTACTCAAGGGAAGTTGCAAGAAGGGTCTTTGCTCAGGAGTTCAGGGAATCTACACTTACGTTCAAGGACGGGGACGACCAGTATGCTCCACAGTATCTCATGACTCCCACAGGAGCAAGGGTAAACAGGATATTCATCGTCGGTACCCTCATTGAAAAGGAAGACATAGGGACAGACTCCGAATACTGGCGTGGCAGGGTGATAGACCCCACAGGCTCCTTCATGATATATGCAGGACAGTACCAGCCGGAAGCTGCCCAGGTACTGGCGGAATGCGAAACTCCTGCCTTCGTTGCCATTGTGGGCAAGCCAAGCACCTATACAACAGGCGAAGGAGATGTGCTCACCTCAGTACGTCCGGAATCCATACATGTCGTGGACGGCCAGACAAGGGACATCTGGGTGGTGGACACTGCCAAGAAGACACTCACACGCCTCAAAGAACTTGAAGGCGGCTCAGATTCCCCGGATGTGGAAAAGGCAAAGGAGTACTATGCTCCGGATGTGAAGCACTACTATTCAATGGTTTCACAGGCCCTGCAATCTTTGAAAGAAAGCTACTAGGCCGGCACAGGCAGAACAATGCCCGGACGAGATGTTATTGATGCAGGAGAACCTGCATCCTTTTTTTCTGTCACTTTTCTTCCTTCAGAACCAAAAGAATCATAAGTGCATGACACATTTATAACCATGCAGGTGGTTCAATGAAAACATATCTGTTGCTGTGGTATAGTAGTGAAGGCGTCAGGCCATCAGAAGTCAACAGGAGCCTGATGTCCCTTGGATTCAAGCCAATTCAGGGAGCCTATGACTATGTATACGACTGGGGCAATAATGTGGAACTGGGTGAGATCCTCCACTTCGGGGACAAGATCCATATGACTCTCAACGGTACAGGGGTCATGTTCAAAACCGAGACCGTCAACGGTAAGGAATGATCAGGCCGTTCGGGTTTTACACTACTAGACCAACAAAGGTAATATCGACAACGATTATACTAAAAAGACCCTTATTTCCTGTTCTGGTCAAGTTTCCTGGAAAAATCAATATAGCTGCATGACTGTCCTGTGATCTCGACAATATTTGCACTGACCGAGCCATTCTCTATTATCAGTTCGACTGCACACGGGTCGGACATTCTCGGTTTTGTGGGCGACCCGGGACATATCAGAAGCACGTCTGTTCTCTCTATTATCGGCCTGTGCAGATGCCCGAACACCAGCACGTTTACACCCATCTCGAGTGCAAGGTACCTCATAGGAGTGGTATCAATTATGGAAAGCGCTCCTTCGTGAACGACCCCTATCTTGATCCCTTCCGCTTCAAAGACCAGTCTCTCAGGCAGGATCTGCTGCAGCTCCTTCTCATCTGTATTCCCGTGGACCGCCCTGAGCTTTCCTGTAGCTTCAAGGGCTCTGTAAAAAGGCATGGAACTGAAATCTCCCGCATGTACGATAATGTCATAGTCCTCTATAAGGCCTGCAAGATATGGCGGGACACTGTCAGTTTCAAGATGAGTATCAGATATCAGTAAGAGCTTCATTGGATACTCAGGTCCACAAGTTCATATTCCAGGTTCTCGCTCTCGAGCCTGCTCAGGATGGGAGGCACTTCCTCGTCAATTGCAAGCACCAGGGATGAGAGCCCGTGATAGGCAGCCTCGATGACAGATTCCCTTGCGCCGAACATAACATCAGGCTTCAGGCCTATCCTCTTCAGAGCGACCAGGGATTCCACGCCGACAGTTGCAATATAGGACTTGGATCTGGCAAGGGCTCTCAGGCGTTCGATGTCAACGTTCTTTGACCCTCCTCTTTCGACCCTTGGTATCCTGCAGACAGTGATAGCCGCATTCTCGAGGTCGATAAGTCCCAGCAGGTCAGTAACCCCGACATCCTCTCCTTCCTTTGCATCGGAGATCGTCGTACCGGAAGCGTTTGTGGTTTCCTTTGTGCCTACATACAGGAGTCCCTTGCTCATCTTCAGGTAAACCTTGGCACCTTTCTCAAGATCCTCTTCCGCTATGGCAGTCCAGGTTGAGACGTGGCTGATAATATCGCTCATGACGTAGCGTGCGTAGCGCTTCATGTCATTTGCGTTCTCAAGCACCCACTCGACACCCTGCTTGGTGATGCGGTAACGTACCCTGCCTTCGGAATATATGTGGCCCTCGGCGACGAGTTCCTTTATATACTCGGATACTGCCTGCGGTGTCACACCTATCTTCTCGGCGATCTCCTTCTGCCTTACATTTGGCTGGTGAGCAGCCACTTCTATAAGGATCTGGAACTTAGTGATACCACTCTTGCTGTGAAGGAGTTCTATCATTACTTTTCCTCATCTGTCATCTTCAGTCTTTGGCCCATGACAGTCAGGTTATCGGAACGCCTGGCTACCGCGCGTATGTACAGAGGGCTCTTGTTCAGGGCTCTTGTAAGACTGCTCATGGAATTGTTTCCCTGCTCTACTAATCTCTCAAGTTCTTCTATGGAATCCTTCACTTCTTCATAGGGCATAAATGTCAGCATAATGATATCGCTCATGTCCTCAAAGGAACACTGGAAGTTGGTCTGGACTTTCGAATAGGATGTCCGGTACTCTTTCTCGGGTGTTTTTCCTGGCTCGGGCATGTGCCACTGGCTTTCAATAAGCCCGCTTTTCTTGAGTACATTGATACTATGTGTGACATCGGTTCCCAGCATTTCCTCCAGATCATCCTTTGTCATCCATAGGTTAAGAAGCGCATCAAATACTTTTTTATGTCTCTTTGATCCAAAAACCTGAAGCAGAGGTACGAGTTCAGAAGGGTCGTTAATAATTCTTGTTCGTTTACTCATTTAGTTACCTCATATGGGGACCTGATCCACACCGAACCTCTCCGTCGTTCATGTGGGTGCTACCTTGCTCAAATAATTGCTTGATTAAGTACCTGTTATATTGGCTTTTGAGGAATAAATGTGTTTTGTTTTTAGTGAGTTTCAAAACACAGTTCTATCCCGTCTTTGTTCCACTCAAAACAAGGGACTTTACGCTTGTGATCCTTAGTTTTCTCGTAAAGTGCATGCGCTACGATGGGAAGTGCGATGGTGGCATCTACAAAAACCTGGACCTTTTTTGCCTCTCTTGAGATCTTTCCCCAGGAAACAGCCTCGTCAAAGGTGCATCCTGAAAGCCCTCCCCAGTGGGGTGCATCGGTCGTATACTGTATCGCATACTCATGTCCGGCAACGTCATGCCCCATTATCGATGCAACGACCTCTGTCTGCTGTATGAAGTTCTTCGGCACGCCGCCTCCTACGTAGACAACTCCTGTCTTTTCGGATGCCTCGACCATCTGCGTGATCTCGTCCACATCCTTTATCTGGTCGATATTAATATTATAGCCGTTCCTTCTTGCGATGGTGAGCCCGATGCCAATAGAGCTGTCAGACAGAGCCGGGATGAAAATGGGAACGTTATGCTTGTATGCGCTGGCTATGATGGAGTTCCTGTTACCTTTCTCCGATATCTCCTTACCCAACAGCCTTATGAACTCACGGGAGGAATATGTCTTACCGTCATGCTTCCTGGCGAAATTAGCTACGAAGTGATCGGTGTTCCTGAACTCTTCCTCATATGCGAACACATCATAGATCCTGTCGATGCCATGTCCCAGAAGCTCGCAGTCGTCTGCTATATGCGAGCCCACGTAGTGCCTGAGCCCGAGGGCCTCATGGCAATCATGGAAGATGTTAGCGCCTGTGCTCACCAGGCAGTCGATGAGACGGTTCTCTATAAGGTAGGTGATGATATTGCGCATCCCTGCCGGCACCATGGCCCCGCTCAGCCCCATGAAGATCGTGACCCCTTCTTCCTTGAACATGTTCTCCCAGGCCTTGACGGATTCGGCAAGCTTTCGTCCTTGGAATCCTGTGTATTGCATCGCATCTGTCAGTTCACTCAAAGACCGCTCGGTGACTTCAACAGGCATGGTTGGTGTGTTGGTAAAAGTATGTATACGCATTCGAACCTCCTATGTTCCTTGATGAGTACAGCATCATCAGCTGTTTTGATAAGTTTTAAGGATAATCAGTCCCAGGCCGGCCAATTAATCTCCGGAGAGGCTTTAAGTCCTTCCCGATGCACCCGGTGCTATTCCGATCTGTTTTTCCTATTATCTCAATAAGGTTCACTTTTAATATAAGTAATTGTTTTGAGGCCGTCTAATTAGAACTTTGGCATAAAAGTTTATCCTTTTTTTCGTTAATCCAGATCCTTTTTTTTTGGGGGGGGGGGGGGGGCGC
>JASKKT010000016.1 GCA_030154025.1 Methanolobus sp. | reverse complement strand
ATTTTCCTTGAAAAGGAAAATGCCTTGATTTTACAAGGCATAGTCCATAGTCGCTAATCTCACGTGGCTAAGACATTACTTGATCTTCTGCCTGAACTTCTCACAGCAGTTGATCTTGAGGTCCAGCAGTTTCTCGATGTTCATCTTGGCTGCAATTCCCTTCGGAGCTCCTGCAACTGATGTTATGACACCGATGCCCAGCTCTTCCCTGAGGTCCCTCATCACATACTCATCGCTGAGGTCAAGTGTTGAGACACCGAGCTTCTTGGCAACATAGTTCTTTGCGTCACCGACGCGCATACCCTTTGCCATTTCCATCCTTGCAACAAGGTCTCCTGCTGCCCTGATACCGCTCATACCGGAGGTCATTATGTGAGTGATCGGCATACCCATCGGGTCGCCGACCCCTATCTATATACCATCGACGCCAGCGATCTCGACCATCGCCTTGCTGGCTCTTGATACAGCATCAATAGTCGGGGTCTCCAGCATCGGGATACCGCCCACACCCATTCCCATGTTCACATGGCAGGGGATCGGGGAGGCCTTGACAGCTGCCTTGATGAAGGTGACAGCCCTACCAAGGTTCCATGCAAAGCTCTTGCTGGTGTTGGTGTTGACCACAGGACCGAAGAGGTTGGCACCTGCCTTTGCAACAAGGGGAGCCTGCTGGTGTGGCCACAGTCCTGCAAGGGTGACGCCATCGTAAGCCATCTCGCCGTGCAGACCAAGTACAAGCTCACCGGCCATGCCTGCCTCGATGTAGATGTCAGGGTACTGCTTTCTCAGTGACTCGATAGCATGGAGGGAAGCATAGAGGTCACCGTCGCCTGCAGCACCTATTGTGTCAAAGTTAACACCATCGGCACCCGCAGACATCATCCTCTGCATGATCCAGACAATGTCCCTGGTCAGGTGCTTGGCTGCATGTTCCATGGATTCCTGTGCTTCTGTGATCTTGAAGGCCTTCATGAGGTCTCCGGGGTTCTCGAAAGGACCATCAGGAGTGTAGTAAAGACCCATGTTCGGCATGGCACCGTAGAGCAGAGGAATGATCATGTTCTGCTGGCAGACCTCCATTGCCTGCATTTCCTGTGCCACTACTGGCTTTACCGGCTTGTAACTGTAGTCGATGTGACCAAGTTCCATTGAGTCGGCACCGAATGCCCTTTCGTGCATCATGCAGCCAACAAGTCTGCTTGAAGGAATACCCACACCGCTGTTACCCTGGTCACCGTCAAGCCTGATGGTACTGATATCGTGAGTCACAGGAACTTCCTTACCTGGCTCAACACCTACCATTCTTGCAGGCATTGTAATGATCTCAAGGAGCTTGTCCAGCTCATCGCCGCTCAGTTCAGGAATGCTTCCGAGGTCCACAGCATCTGCCATACCCTCTTTGAGGTCTGCCAGGATCTGCTCTTTTGTGAGGAAGATCCTCTTACCGTCTCCCATTCTCAACATGTGTTCAGTTGCCATTATCTCACCTTTTGTCTTGATTTAAAGAAGGAGTTCCTTGGCCCTTGCAACTGCCTCACTTGCATTCTCAGCATAGCAGTCGGCACCGATCTTGTCAGCCCAGTTCTGGGTAGCAGGTGCTCCGCCAACCATGACCTTGACCTTGTCGCGCAGACCCTGTTCCTTGAGCATCTCGATGACCTCTCTCTGGCCTGGCAGGGTTGTGGTCATCAGGGCGGACATACCGACCATACCTGCGTCAGTCTCCTTGATCTTGTCAATGAAGTCCTGCAGGGGAACGTCCCTGCCAAGGTCATGCACTTCAAAACCGGCGGACTGGAGCATTGTGGAAACAATGGACTTGCCGATGTCATGCACATCTCCCTCAACAGTGCCGTTGACGATCACGCCGAGTTTCTTCTTTGCAGCATCCTTTGGCATGTCGGCCTCAAGCAGGCTGACACCAGCCTCCATTGCTCCGGCTGCCATCATTACGTGAGGCAGGAATAACTTGCCCCTCTCGAACATGACGCCAACCTCATTCATGCCGGCTGCAAGACCTTTCTCAATGATCTCTGCAGGCTCGATACCCTCGTTTCTTGCACTCTGTACAGCTGCCACAACGGCATCCTTCTTGCAGGAAACGATCGCATCAGAAAGCTTCTTGAACGTTTCTTCTTTGTTCATTCTCATACACCTCGTGTGTTTTATGATTTTGTATTATACTCCATTCGTGTAATGGATCAGCATTTAAGGCAAGCCATGGCAAATATTTATATGTAGTGTTTGAGAGCATTATATAAATCTTACCCTAAGTCGGCTCAAATATGTACTATAAATATTTATCCCCTATACTTGCATCAACCTGACCTCAAACAAATAAAGCAATAAATAGAACTACAGAACATGTGCCGGAAGTATTGGTCACTACCGGCAGATGTTGACTGTATTTGACTATCTATCTACTCACCTATTCTACATCTGTTCCATCAGAACTGGGAAACAAAGGTCCTTGCCTGCCATAGTGCGAGTATTGCAACAATGAGGACGACTACCATCCACATTACTTCTGCAGCAGGCACAGGAGAATTAACCCAGTAAGCATTGTAGGCTTCCATTGCAGCTTGTGTTTGTACCATTTCAGATCCCTCCTTCACACATACATCAGACAGGCATCTGCGGCTCTGGTTTTCCCGAAGTCGGTGATCACATACTTGTGCAGGAGGAAACCTTTCTTGTAGATCCCCTCTTCATCGACCTTGACCTCTACATCCTTGAGCAGTCCGCCTGATGCCAGTTCTATCAAATCGAAATTGATCGAGTCCCTCTGGAAATCCCCCTTGAGGTTGTACTCCTTCTGTATCTGTTTGACGATCTCATAGTTCCAGGCTCCTTCACTCTTATTACAGAGCTCAAGTATTCTGAACTTTATTGGACGGTTTCCTGCCATTTACTCACCTCTCAATGATTCCAGTTGACCTGCATCCTCAGAGAACATCACCGAACTTCCAATAAGACAGAGAGCGCCTCCTACAAGGATTGTCCATGAAGGAATGTCCCCGAAGAAGAGGGCAATGAATACCACTGCGAAAAGACCGTAGAGGTTACCAATGCCCTGGCCTCTACCCACACCGATGAGCGGGAAGGACTTGTACCATGTCACATAACAGAAACCAAAAGTAATTCCTGCAAAGATAAGCAAAAGCATTGTGAGTGGCTCAAATACAAGCAGTGCGTACTTGATCATTGGGAAACCAGCAATCGCAAGGAGTGGAATCGCAATAATCCACCAGATAATGTTCTCACCGACGAACCTGAGTGTCAGGCCTACATCCGGCTCTGCAATATCGAGTCCCTTACCTGCAATTGCACCCTCGATACCCCAGCCTACAGCAGCCATGAGACCGCCGATGTAACCAATCCATACAATATTACCATTTCCAAGCTCGGTCAGCAGACCGCCACCGAAGATGGTGATGCCTCCGATAATGATAAAGGCAATACCTACAAAAGCACGCTTGGAGATCTTTTCACCATACCATTTTGAAGCAAGAATAGAACCAACAACAGGATACATCAAAGCCGCAACTGCTGCAAACGCGCCTCCGACAAAACCCATGGAGATAAATGAACCCAGGATAGCTATAGGGCCACCGAAGATCGAAGCCAAGAAGAACCACCTGGAACACGGCTTGAACTCCATGATAGTTCTCTTCATTTCTCCGAACTTGCCCAGAGCTCCGTTCCAGACCATAAGGGCCATGATAACTGTAAGTGCATTAAAAGCAGTTATAAGAACAGCTGTTATGACAAGCGACGTGGAGTCGCCATTAGTTGCAGCTATTTCACCATACATCTCATCAAAAGGATTAAGTACCCAGACAACGGTACCGGGTATGTACCAAAGACCCCAGAGGATGGCACAGAAGAAAGCCCACATGAAACCCTTTCTGATCCTTCTCTGGTGTTCTTGCTTTTTTAATGATTGCAAATCCATACTACTACCTCCTACATTATTTCCAACCTTTCCTGATTCGTTAATACTATATCAGATACGGGAATGAACCCGCCAATGGGGATACAAAAGATGAAACATCACGGAATATAATACAATGACACCCATCCGGAACCCCGGATGCAGGCATTGCTGCCATAATAATGAAATTAGCCGGATATTCTGCAACCTCATACATGATAGTAGCCTATCCATGGTGGATCATCTTCTTGAGGTGCAAATAAATGTTAAAGGGAAGGACCCAAAGCACCTTCTTCACAAGGGAAGATATTCAAAGTAATGCGCAATGGTGGCAGAGGATGCAGACAAGATCCACATCCCTGCTACCTGACCACTTGCGTGATCAGAATATTGCGTTGAGTTTGTTTACTACGTCTGTTGCATTCTCGCCGTAGATGTCAGCACCGATCTTCTTTGCCCAGTCCTGGGTAACAGGTGCGCCGCCGACCATTGTCTTTAGTGAGCCACGAACTCCTGCTTCCTTGAGCTGTTCTTCGATCTGGATCTGGTTGACCATGGTTGTTGTCATCAGTGCGGATGAAGCAACTACCTCGGCTCCGACCTGCTTTGCCTTCTCTACAAAGCTCTTTATGGGTACGTCCCTGCCGAGATCGAATACCTGGTAACCCTCGATCTTGAGCATGGTTGCAACGATATCCTTTCCGATGGAGTGGATGTCACCCTCAATGGTGCCTATGACGATCTTACCTCTGCTCTTGGTCTCTCCGCCAAGCTTTTCGAGCGCAGGAGTAAGTATTGCCACTCCGGCGTTCATTGCTTCAGATGCTGCGATAACGTGGGGAAGGAAGAGCGTACCTGCCTCGAACTGTTCACCGATCTCGTTCATTGCAGCAGTGTAACCATCCTGGATAACATCTGCAGGGCTTATTCCGGCAGCCAGGGATTCCTCAGCTGCTTCTGCTGCAGCGTCTTCATCGAAATCTAAAATTGCTGCTTTTGCTTTTGCGATAATCTGTTCTTTTGTTGCCATAATTGTAACCTCCTTATGCGCCTCTGAATGCCTTGTCAGCCTTGTCGACAATGGCCTTCATGTCCTTGAGCAGGTCAGCGTCTATTGGTGCAACTTCGTGGTTCTTCATGATGTCAACGACCTTCTCGTGAGCCACTGTTGCAATGTCCTTTGCGCCGGCCATTTCCCAGTCTCCGTACATCATTCTGTCAATGAGTTTCGGGCTGGATGGCAAGTCTATGTTCTTTCTTGTGGTCTTGTGTGCAAGGAAGTTCTTCCCGATACCTACCTGTTCGATCGCATCAACCGCCATGGTCTCTTCATTTACGGGGATTCCTTCCATTGCTTTCTTTGTCATTGAGATCATGTCATTGTCAAAGACAAGCTGCTCGAGTGAGAATGTCATACCAAGTTCAAGCATACCTGCACCGTACAGGGTGTTAGCACCTGCGAAAGCGGGGAGAAGCGTGGTCATCGTCTTCTCATGGCCAGCCTGGCCATCAGGTATCTTGGAATCAGACTACGAACCGGCCACGAAGGTGGGCAGGCCATAGTACTGACCGAGCTTTGCAACGGCAGCGCTTATAAGACCAAGCTCCGGTGAACCGACCGGTGCTGTACCCTTCTTCAGGTCAAAGGTGGTTGTGGAGCTTCCGTACCATACAGGTGCGCCTGGCTGGACCAGCTGTGCGAGCACGATACCTGCGAGTACCTCTGCATTGTGGGTGACGAGGGTACCTGCGAGGTGTACCGGAGAGGAACCGCCGGCCATAGCCATGCTGAGCACGTTAACAGGTGTACCGAACTTTGCACCCTTCATAATGACCTGGCAAGCGTTGACACTGAGTTCCAGTGGGCTTGTCGGGCATACAAGTGTTGAGAACAGGGGCTTCTTGCGTGCTTCCTCAGCATCTCCACCGTAGTATGCCACAGCGATCTGCTGATAGTATTCCACGTTCTCGCCTACAGGGTCGATGTGGTGGAAGTGCTTTGTGGTGTTCATCAGAGGGGTCAGGGTCTCGTGAACATCCTGTGCACCCTTGCCTGCCCAGTCCCTTGCGGAAACTGCAAGTGAGTAATAGTCGATGTTCTCTGCCCAGTCACAGATCTTTGCTGTGTCTGCAAGGTCCTTCTCTGTTGAGTCAACTGTTGTGTACTTACCAGGTGCCTGGTAGTTGCACATCTTGACACCGGTACCGAAGCAGGTCCAGTGTACCTTTCCTTTGTGTTCCTGTTTGACGTTTTTCTTCTTGTCACGTCCCCAGAGAACGAACTTTGATGGGCAGTCGAGTAAAGCCCTGTTGACTACGTATTCAGGGATCTTTACTACCTGGGTCTTTTCGTCGACCAGACAGCCGCCTTCCTTAAAGACAGCCCTGGCTGCAGCGTCTGAGACCTGGATACCGGTGTTTATGAAAACATCCATTGTGGCGTAGTGAAGAGCCCTGAGATCATCCTCAGAGAAGAGCTCCAGACTTACGCCTTCCAATGGCCTTCTACCTGGAAAAAGTTGTCTTACCATATCTTAACCTCCAATTTATGTAAGTATTGAACTTCCCGAACATTGACAAAATATCCGGTGGGGATTCAGCATGCTTTCCAGCATTGTTCTCCTAAAAAGGAGGTACTGTTCTTTAGTATATAAACGTTGCGTTCTTATCTAATATATATATTTTCCTATTACGGTGCTTTAAGTTTTGATATATAAAGATAACGAGAACACTCCAAGACCACATAATTCAACCAGCTAGAAGAGCATCCAAGATCAGGGACAACTAAAATAATACATCACTTAATGATGTTAAGTGATTTAGTTGACATATATAGATTTCCCATGGAGGGAGAGGTATAACTTGTATAAGAACATATCGGATAGCAGTTTACCGGTTACAAGAAAACGATATGCATAGATACACACATATTTTCTTCAGGAACAATTGCCTTTTCTGAGAAAAAGTTGCTTCTGCTAATATAATATATTTAATCTCATGGAAATCAAATCTTGTGCATATATATTTTGTTCTTGAAATAAGAGTTCATAGCACTTTGACTAATATTGATTGTGTGCAATGGACTGCTTATGTTAACACCGTTAAGAAGGTTGCGAAATCTATATATACTCTACTGGGGCATCTGCTCTACATGCGATAGAAAAACCTATATTGCAAGGAAGGAACCAAAATATGAAATACAGCCTTGGTATTGATGCAGGAGGAACCTATACAGATGCAGTCCTGTTACGGGATTCAGATGAAGCTATCATTTGCACCGGAAAAGCCCTGACAACGTATCCCGATCCCCTTGAAGGGATCAGGAAAGCCATTGACAGACTGGAGCCAAGCTACCTCAAGGATGTCAGGACTGTTTCTGTTTCCACTACACTCTCTACGAACAGTATACTTGAGGGAACAGGCTTTCCAGTAGCCCTGGTACTCATAGGTGATTATGATGTCATGAAAGACCTGCCAACAAAACATTACTTACAGGTGGCAGGTGGGCACGATTTCAACGGAACGGAAACTGAAGCTGTGGATATTGGATCCATCAGGGGTTTTACATTATCCGTAAAGGACAAGGTATCAGCATTTGCAGTATCATCTTTTTTCAGTGTGAGGAACCATGAGCATGAGCTTGCGGCCAAAGAGGCCATTGTGGAACTTACAGGCCTTCCCGTTGTGTGCGGGCATGAGCTCTCCCAGGATCTTGGTGCATTTGAAAGGGCAGTCACTGCATTCCTGAATGCCCAGCTGATACCAGTGACCGAGCGGTTCATGCATACAGTGGAGGAGGAGATCCGTTCAAGGGGAATGGATGCAAAGGTCTTCATGCTCAAATGCGACGGCTCTGTCATAGGTATCCAGAGTGCCCTGAAAAAACCGATAGAATCAATATTCTCGGGGCCTGCAGGAAGTCTTGTGGGCGCTGCGTTCCTGGCAAACAGAAATACCTGCGCAGTCATCGATGTTGGTGGGACCAGCACGGATATCTCCGTCATCTACAACGGAGTGCCGGAAATGAGTGACGAAGGGGCTGTTGTAGGAGGGTGGAAGACAAGGGTCAAAGCAATAAAAATGGAGACTTCGGCAATGGGCGGTGACAGCCATATATGGGTCAAGGGAGAAATCATACATTTTGAACCAAGAAGGGTTATCCCGCTATGCCGCGCTGCCAGCCTGTACCCTGGTTTTCTGGAGCAGCTGAAAACAAATCCCATGCCTTCAAAAATCCGCCTTGGGATAAATTACCAGCCCACCAAGTTCTACCTGCGCACAGGTTACAGGGCTATTGAGATCAGCAGGGAAGAGGAAGAAACACTCAATGCCATCAGCGAGGGACCCACATCCACAGCGGAGATATTTGACAGGATCAAAAGGTACCCTTCAAACGCATCGCTTGACAGCCTGATGAAGAAGAGGCTCATCCAGGCCATTGGTTTCACTCCCACTGACGCGCTCCATGTGCTTGGAGAGTATGCCGAGTGGGACACCGAAGCATCCGTGACGGGAGCAAAGCTTCTCGGATCTCTGGCCTGCATGGAGCCTTATGACTTTGCAGGCCAGATAAAAAGAGAGTTCGCAAAGAACATGGCAGCCAACATAGTCTCTTTCTTCCTGGAAAAAGTACCAAAAGAGGAGATCAGGGGAATATTCGATATACAGTCCCCGGTGAAGTTCAAGCTCGATGTCCCCATAGTGCTTATAGGTGGGCCTGTGGCTGCTTTTGCCCGGGATCTCAAAGAGATGCTCGATGCCGAAATCATACTGCCTGCCAACTATGAAGTAGGCAATGCCACAGGGGCTCTGGCTGCAAAAGGAATACGGCGTGCTGAAATACTCATCAGGCCAGCTTCAATGGCTGCTCCTGAATGGGAGTTCCTGGTGTTCTCAGAGATGGGAAAAAGTAGCTTCTACGATTACCACGAGGCACTTGACTATGCTGTGGACCTTGGAGAGAGAATGATACTCGAATACATGAAGGATGCTGGCCTTGACTCAAGCCAGATATGTATAGATATCAAAAAGGATGAGATAATACCCAAGGGTTGGACAACACCCATGGAAACGAAGCTCGTGGTAATGGGAACCGGGAATCTCAGCGGCAACTGACAACAGCCGGCCGACCAAAAAAAGAGATCATGAGACTGAATAGTTGTTGATCTCTTTCTCCACCCCTATCTCGCGGTTTTCCTCCATTCCAGGATCCTGTACTATGGAGGCTGTAGCTATCAGGACATCCTGGCCACCCCAGTCACTGATGGTGAACTTGGTCTTGACAGGAACAAGTGTCCCTTCCTTGCTCACAAGCGGTATCTCACAATGTGAGGACTTGTTCTCCATAATCTCATCAAGGTTGGAGAGCACATCATCCTCCCAGCCTTGGGGATAGAGCAGCAGGAAATCCTTCATATACAGCTCCCTGTCCTCATATTTCAGATGCCTGTGCAGGGTCTTGTTAGTGTGCAGTATCTTCCCTTCCAGGTCCATTATGAATACCAGCTCATCGAGGGCATCCAGCAGCGAACAGAGATTGTTCTTGTTTTTCTGGATACCGGAGTCCTTTTTCATGTTGGAGATTATGATACCGACCTGATTGGAAATGGTCTCTATGAGGTTCCTGGAATTTGCAGGGATCTCCAAATCCCTGTGGGACCCGAGTGCAATGGCAGCGACCAGTTCGTCGTTGAACTTCACAGGGATAAAACCCATAGCCTGCATGCCTTCAAACCCAAGGTCCTCTCCGGGAAGCATGGCGTTGATCTCAGAGAAGTACTTATAAACAGGATAACCTGTCATGAAAAGGCGGGCAAGTATGGTGTTTGAAGAGAAATGGGAAAAGTTCTTTACAAAACGTTCTGAAAGACCACGGGAAGCAGCAAGATTGAACTCACCTGTCTTCTCGTCCACCAGATAGATCATACCACTATCTATAGCCTTTGTCTCCAGTGTGAATTCCAGCACCCTCTCGAAGGTCTCCTGCAGGTTATCCGTGGCGCCAAGGACATTATCAAGATCGCATTCAAGGCGCATGAAACTATTTGCCTGTTTGCGTTCAGTAATGTCCACAACGATACCCTGCAGATAGTCAACGATACCGTTCTTGTTGTAATGGATCATCGTTCTTTCATCCACCCATCTTACCTGGCCTGATCTTGTCAGTACCCTGTATTCCTGGCTGAAATCGGAGAAACCTGCTTTGGAGGTCTTGTCCACTTCCTGGCGTACCCTGTCGAGGTCAGAAGGATGAATGATATCACCGTAAAGGATTTTCCCTGATGTGAAGTCCTCTACCTTATAACCGAACTGGGAGATGTTGTCTGACACGAACTCCACAGGCCAGTCCTTTTCAGGACGCCAGAGGAAAACAACAGCAGGACTTGAGCTCATGACAGATTCAAGCACCCTGCGCATCCTCAGGGCTTCGATCAGTATGTCATTGCTGTTCTTATACTGGACGAGCTTCCACATGCCCTCCATAAGCAGGGTAAGCTGCCTGACATCAGATTCGTTATAATCGGAATCCTTGTTCGCAACGCTCACAAGAGCGACTATTTGCTCGCTCTCGAATATCGGGATGGTAACATGGCGTGTAAGGACTTCACTTGAGCCGGAAAAATCATCCTCTGGCTCTGAAGCATAGTTACTGTTAACGATGACAGGCTTGCGTGCATGTATGGCCTCACCCCAGAAGCCGTTAAAACGTATGGGATGCACGAAGGGCTCCTCGTTCACCGAGAGCACGTCCTTTCCCTGATAGGGCCATCGGTAGGTCTCCAGTACATTCTCATCCTCATTGAGGAATTCCAGGTAACCGATCTTGCTGCCTGTGAATTCCACGGCCTTCTGTATGGTGAACTCTGCAATATCAGGCATCGGGGAATCCTGCATCTGGTAAAGTTCCAGGAGCGCCTCAAGGCGTGTTTCGTTAAGGCGGATAAGCTCTTCTGCCTGCCTGCGCTCCTCTGTGTCTTCGATTATACCGATGCCTCCCAGGAGGGAACCGTCATCTGACATTATGGGAGTGAAACTTGCCTTTGTAAAGACCTGTTTTCCGCTTATCGCCGAAAGATGGCTGCCTTCATAATGACCCTGATTGCCCAGGAAAACCATCTCAACTGCTTCCTTGAGGCTTTCATCGGATAGCTTTGAAAGGAGATTGAAGCCTATTATCTTGCTCACAGGAGCCTTGAGGACCTTTGCACAACTTTCGTTGCAGTGGGTTACGACGCCATTCTCATCAAAATAGAGTATGCCCACCGGTGACTTCTCAAATATGGTCTGGTATTTTTTCCCGGTCTCCATCAAGGCCCTTTCTGTTCTTTCAAGTTCGGTGTTATCGATGATAATACCCTGAAAATGAGTGATGTTCCCTTCACTGTCACGCTTTATGAATGATCTCTCTGTCACCCAGCGTATGTCTCCTTTCTTGGCCACTATCCTGTAATTAAGTGCAAAGAAAGAGGTGTTTTTCTTTTTGGAATGTTTATCGACTTCCAGATGCACCCTGTCAAGATCATCCGGATGCACGAGATGCCCATAGAGCACTTTGCCTGAAAGAAAATCTTCCGGAGTGTAGCCTAACTGCGAAACATTCCCAGAAACGGATTCTACGGGCCACTCACCTTCTGCTTTCCACAAAAAGGAAATAACAGGACTACTGTTGTAGACGGCTTCCAGTTTCTTCTCAACATCTATGGTATTCGACATGATTTTCCCGCAAACATATTCTCTTTGGATGGAACATAGTTTTAGCATCTTTAGGTTAAACCTTTATAGACCTTAAGATTATTGCTATTGACGGACGGAATAGGTAATATATATATTTTCCGCAATGGCCAATTACCCCAAGAAGTTCACAGCATACAGGGAAACAAGAACAGACAGAACAGGCATACGGCACTGAAGCTGATTGACCGTGAATGCTACAGACTGTAAAAATAGTGTGTTATCATTATGTGATATCACATAATGATCTTAAGTTAAATGGCGGAAACCCCGGGAATTTAACCCGGCTAAACGGATTTAGAGTCCATTTGATCAACCTGATCCGATTTCCCTGATGATACAAATGAGATGATGATTCGCTAATATTTATATTTGCCGGTATGCTTTTAAAAGACCGCAGACCTAAACGAAGAGAAGTAGTATCTCTTCTCTCAGGCCTTCGGAACCCCGACTCCCAGGAAGACCATCCTCGTTTCAATGGGAGTCACACCTTCCTCCTCCATTGCGATGTCCTCACTCCTCACGCTTATATCGATATCATCATACTCGATACCTGAATCCACCATGTAGTCAAGTATGAGCCGGTTACCGAGCTTTGTGGCGTACTCGATAGCTTCCTGATGGGTTGAGAACTGCTTCCTTCCCTCCGGGGAAAAGACCAGGATGGATCTCTGGGTCTTTTCATAGAATGACTTGACCAGTATCTCGACCCTTTTTATTCCTTTACCCACCAGTGCTCCCACTGCATTGCCAACCTCGGCATGATCGGGAACCAATATCTGAGCATCTATCAGACGCCCAAGCTCTTCCACATAGGCCCTCACAGGCCCTCCCAGCAGTATTACCGGAACATTCACCTTGAACTGGGACAGATAATCGCCCCTCAGGATCTTCTCGATAGACTGTCTTTCGACACCTTCGAACATGTAACCCATCAGGCTCAAGGCCATGTTGATCGCTACTTCTTTTTTGATGCTCCTGCACAGCTCATATTCATCCATGGAGGTCAGCCTTGCAAGGTGCCTGGCCCCTATCAAGGAGGCTTCGCTGTCCCACCCGGTATACTCTCCAAGCACATGGAGAGCGTCAGTGGGGGTGAAACCAATGGCCTGCACCAGCCTTTTCTGTATCAGGGGATCGATATGGTCCGGAGATATCAGCTTGCCCATCTTCCAGAAGATATCATTGAGGGAGACAGGCTCCTCACCTATTATGGAGAGGATCTCCCTTTCGTATTCTCCAAGGCCACTGACCTGCTTTCCTGTCGTGACAAAGAACTTTGTAGGCTGGATGTTCTCTGCCAGCTGGAATCTGGAGGGAGTACGGCCGGCCTTCAATAGCTCCTTGAAGCCCGGGTACTTTACAGCAGCCAGGCACAGAGGTACGACTCTCCTGGGTCCGATATTGATGGCCCGGTTCCTGATCCACACATGGCTGTCACCGCCCATTGCTGAGGTCTCCATTCGTATGGCCTTGACCTTCGTGTGCCAACCACCGACCATGGCACCGGTATCTACAAGCTGCGGGAAACCATTGTGTATGACCGCTACATCAGTGCTGGTCCCGCCCACATCAATTACAGCACAGGTGTCGCTCCTGGACAGGAAGGATGCTCCCATAAGGCTTGCTGCAGGGCCTGAAAAAACAGACTCTATCGGCCTCTCCAGCGCTTCTTCTATACTGATCACAGATCCGTCGCATTTGAGCATCATCAGCTTCGCATCAATTCCTCTCTTTCTGATGTCGGAAATGATGGCGTCTATAAAGTGGCGTGCTACAGGCAGCAGTTGAGCATTCAGGTATGCCGTCACACCCCTTTCATAGGCCCCCAGGTCCTGGGAGAGCTCGTGACCGCATACCACAGGCAGGTCACTCAATGTTGTGATCAGTTCCTTAGCCCTTAACTCATGATCGGGGTTCCTTACACTGAAATACGAAGACACCGCAAATGCCGATACCCTGTCTTTGACCTTAAGGACATATTCTCTTATAGCCTCGGTATCAAGCCTCTCGTCCTCAGTGCCGTTGAGATTGTGTCCACCCCTGATGACCGCAAGTTCACTTATAGGAGTGCTTCCCGGCAGGGTGTGCTTGCCGATGAGGATAAGAGCTACCGGGTATCCTGTCTTCTCGAGGATCGTATTGGTGGCAAGCGTGGTGGACACCGAAACAAGCCTTACGTCCTTCATGTATTGTTCATCCAGCCCATCAATAGCGTTCTCGATCCCTTTCAGCAGATCAGGATAAGTAGTCAGGGCCTTATTGGAATCGATAACTTCCCTGTCAGAGTTCCTGATGATCACTGCATCTGTATATGTTCCGCCGGCATCTATCCCAAGACTATAGTGCATAGTATATCACCCATATCCTCAAAGATCCAAACATGCTTGTGCATACTACAGTGATGCACTTCACGATAGATCAAAAGACAGTTATTCATGAACCATTGATGCAGAAATTCAACTCCTTTGAGCCTTACAAAGGAGTTGTGGAGCGAATCACTGCAGAGATATGTGTAGCCTTAGATGGATATAGACCAAATACCATTGTAAATGCTACTTTTTACCTCAATTCAATCAATGCACCACTATTATATATATTTTTCTGCCAGTTGAATAAGCACTTTATTCCAGGCGTTAGCTATCCTTAATGGTAACATGGCTCTAATCATCGATTATGTTCAGAACTCATACGAAAGTTTACAATAGAGATTTAGAGAAAAGTATAAATAATAAATACCATAGGTCCTTGTGCACAAGAAATATATATCTGAAAAAAGCTCCCTGATTCTTACTCTGCATCACTTAGTGCATTACATCAGCGTTGCAAGATTACAACGCTGTTATAATCTTACTATACGTGTATTATAAAGACAATAGTTCATTAGAAAGATATAGCTGTGTTCAGGTCACTGTAAGAAATCGGAGAAGAAGAGCTGCTAAAATGGAATGGAAAAATCTCTCCTTAAAGGTCAAGCTGATACTGTATATTGTAGTTGGTACCCTGCTTGTGCTAATGGCCAGCACGGCAATGACCGTATCCATTGTCACATCCCAGGAAGAAGAACTTTCATACAAACAGGCAATAGAAATGGCCAGGAACTATGCCAACGACTTCAACGGTGACATGGAGAAGAACAAGGCCATTGCAGAGACAATAGCCGTCAGTATGAGCAGCTACGACTCCATCAGCCGCGAGGAGACCAATGACATGCTATACAGCCAGCTTCTCCATCACCCTCATCTGCTTGGCACCTATGTTGCCTTCGAACCAGATGCATTTGACGGGCAGGATGCCGTGTTTGTCAATTCCCCAGGGCATGATTCCACCGGGAGGTTCATACCTTATTGGAACAAGATCAGCGGATCCGTGCGCCTGGACCCCCTGCTGGAATACGACACGCTTGATTACTACCAGCTGCCAAAGAAGACAAAAAGTGAAGTCCTCACCGAACCCTACTATTATGAAGGGGTCTTCATTGTCAGCTATGTATCCCCTATTATCAAAGACGAAGAATTCGTGGGTATCGGGGGAGTGGATGTATCCCTGAACTACCTGGATGATACTATCAGCGATGTAAAAGCATTTGACAGCGGTTATGCATTCATGACGGGTAATACAGGCATACTGGTCTCACATCCTTTTAACAAGGACTGGATAGGAGAAAAGACCCTGTATGACTTCAAAAACCCGGAAATATCCAGTGCAGCAGACAACATCAGGGAAGGAAAGAGTGGTTATGTGAAGACCACCGACCCGGCCACCGGGGAGACAGTCGTCATGTTCTATGAGCCCATAAGGACAGGCAATTTCTCATTCATACTTGTCGTTCCTGAGGAGGAGATGCTTGCAGGAGTGACAACACTCAGCAACAAGCTGCTGGAAATATCCCTGTTGTCCATAATCTTCATGGCAGGAGTCGCCTACCTGATAGCGATGTCCTTTACCATGCCAATAAGGAACATTGTCAGTGATTTCAAGGATATATCAAGGGATGCTGTAAGAGGGAAACTGGACTCAAGGGCTAAAACAGATGTCCAGAAGGATTTCAGGGAGATACCAATGGGCCTCAACGACATTCTTGACTCTGTTACAGCACCGGTCCGTGACACGATCCGCCTGACCCATGCCCTGGCAAAAGGAGAACTCAGTGAACGTTCCAACCTAAATGTTAAAGGGGAATTCAGGCATCTTGCAGATACCCTGGACAGTTTTGCTGAGTCCCTTGACACAATTATCAAGGACTCCAGTGAAGTGCTTTCAGCGGTACAGAGCAACGACTTTTCCCGCCAGGTGACAGTGTATGGAGAGGGAGATTTCAGGATCCTGACAGAAGGCATCGAGAAAACAAGGAAGACCCTCTCAGAGATGATACAGGAACGAGAAAAGATAGAGGAGATACGCAAAAAAGAGATACACCACCGGATAAAGAACAACCTCCAGGTAATTTCAAGTCTGCTTGACCTTGAAGCTGACAAGTTCACAGATGAGAGTGTCATCGAGGCTTTTAAGGAAAGCCAGAACCGCGTGATCTCCATGGCCCTTGTACACGAGGAGCTTTACAGGTCACAGGATATGGAAAGCATCGACTTCTCAGACTACCTGATGAAACTCGTGAACGAGCTATCGTACTCCTATATAATAGAAAAGGAGAGCGTTAAAATAAAGACTGATGTTGAGACCGTGTTCCTGGATATGGATACTGCCATCCCGCTGGGAATGGTCGTAAATGAGCTCATCTCCAATTCCTTCAAGCATGCATTCCTGCCCGGAGAAAAGGGAGAGATATGCGTTAAGCTCAGTCTTGAGAACGGAAAACTGATACTGATAGTCAGGGATAACGGCTCCGGCTTCCCTGAACATGTTAATTTCATGGAAAGCGATTCACTGGGAATGCAGCTGGTGACAACACTGATAGCGCAGATAGGCGGCACCATTGAACTTGAAAATGATGAAGGTACCCGCTTCAAGATAACTTTAAGCTGATGAACTAACCGAATGGACTCATAAAGGTGTTATTGTGGAAGACATAAAAATACTGGTCGTGGAAGATGAGAACATCATTGCCCTCAACATCAAGAAGAAACTGAAAAGTTTTGGATACACTGTCCCTGCTATAGTTTCGACAGCAGAGGACGCCATCAAGATGACAGAGATCACTTTCCCGGACCTTATCCTTATGGACGTGATGCTCAAGGGAGAAATGAATGGCGTGCAGGCTATCGAAGAGATACGTAAGAAGTTCGATATTCCTGTGATCTATCTTACAGCCTACTCTGATGATGAGGTGCTGGAAAGAGCAAAGCTCACCCAGCCCTACGGATACGTACTGAAACCTTTTGAAGAGGATGATCTGCGTGCCGTCATCGAGATGGCTTTATACAGGTATCAGAAAGATAATGCCTGATCGAAACTGAGGATAGCAAAATATAAATACCTGAGAATGAACCCCCTTGTGAAGGAGATTATTTTAAACTCACTCATCTCTTCCAGAGTATCGTATCACCTGACAAATCTCAAGTTGCCTGCAGAGTAAAAGACTCATTGAAGAGTGGAACGGATTTATGCTATATAGCAGCCTTGCATAGTAATTATCAGGAAAGCAGGCCATAAAGCAGGCATTCCTGAATGCCTCCGCATTTTGACCCTTTATAGTCTGAGGGTCTATATCCATAGCAAGGGACGTAGCCCATGCGTCCCTTCACTTCCATCTACGGAATAAGTAATGGTTAAATATAAATACAATAATCCTTGCTCACCTTGAGCAAAGTTTAAATAGCGTGCTTGTGGGCAATATATATATATACCGATAGCAAGATTCTATAATGTCAGGATGCTCAAAACATAAGAGACTTATCTTTGATCACACTGGCGGAACATCACACTGACAAAAGGCAACAACAAACAGGAGCAAACGGATATGTCATTCAATAAGAGCAAAGGAAGTAACTGGATACTGGAATACCTCGGGTTCTAGGAGATGCTTAGGAAACGGTCTTCATTTAAGGAGCTGACAGCATGGAAAGAAAACCATTAGACTCATTAATATCCAAAACCGGGCTATGGGTGTCAAGGAACGGGCATCTGCACGGGATAAGAAGTTGCGAGACATCACAAAAATACCTTCGAATAACAATGGATTGCGGAGAGGTCATCCAGGTAAGGAACTCCAGGTCCAGCCGGGCCGCAAGGTCTCTCAGGAACCATAAATATCACAAGCCATGTAAAAGATGCAGGCTTGCTGAAGACAGAATAAATGAATTTTCTAATAAGACTTCAAGGAAAGACGAAGTCAGGGTCACGGTAAGGACTGTGCAGTCCTCACAATTCAATTCTGCCAAAAGCGAAATACCGGATATGAAGGTGCTGTCCGGAGATATGCAACCCTCTAATACCGTAAAACAGCCAGTTAATCATTCTCCTGCGGAACAGCCGCAACCTGCTGTTGCACAGACGTTCAAGCCACAGCCAAGGACGCAACAGCCCAAGATAACAAAACCCACGAACCACTCGTTCCAGAAGCACGCCAGGCCTGAGAAAAATGAGTTCACCCAGACCCAGAAGAACAGGATACTATCACTGCTGGCCCCGAACGAGATGATATCCTTCTCAAAGGAGAAGCGCTCCTTTGCAGAACTCGAGTCGGTCCTGCTCACACAGAGAAAGAAGGACCTCAGAATGATGTACGAGGACAGCAGGGAGAACATGCTTGGCAAGCTCGAGCGCACTATTACCGAGTTCTTTGTGGATATGGGTTTCCTTGAAGTGAAATCACCGATACTCATTCCCTTTGAATACATGGAACGCATGGGCGTTGGAGAGGACAAGGAACTCTCAAAACAGATCTTCAGGGTCGGCGATAACATGTGCCTGCGCCCCATGCTTGCACCTGGCCTCTACAACCATCTTCGCAAGTTCGATAACGTACTCCCGGACCCTATCAGGATATTCGAGATAGGCCCCTGCTACAGGAAAGAGTCCGATGGCGGCAACCACCTTGAGGAATTTACCATGCTCAACTTCTGCCAGATGGGGTCCAGATGTACCAGGCAGAACCTTGAATCCATCATCGGAGACTTCCTCGACTTTATGGGCATCGAGTATGATATAGTTGCTGACAGCTGCATGGTCTACGGTGATACTATCGACGTCATGCACAAGAACATGGAGCTTTCATCCGCAGTCGTAGGACCCATACCCATGGATATGGACTGGGGTATCAACAAACCCTGGATAGGGGCAGGCTTTGGTCTGGAGAGATTGCTTAAGGCAAAACACGATTTCAAGAACATAAGGTCTGTTGCAAGGTCCGAGTCATACTATAACGGGATCTGCACAAATCTCTGAGGTGGTAGCTTGCTGAATAACATGACACAACACGATCTTGATGATTTTGCAGGAAGGATAATTGAAGGAGCACAGCTCTCAGATAACGACCTCGGGAGACTGTTGCAGATAAATGACAAGGACCAGCTTGAAAAGCTGTTCTACGCAGCAAGGAAGGTGAGGGACCACTTCTTCGGCAACAAGGTCTTCCTCTACAGTTTTGTTTATTTTTCCACCTACTGCAAGAACAAGTGCGCTTTCTGCTATTACAGGGAATCACACGGGATAGACAGGTACCGCCTGAGCATAGATGAGGTGCGCAACATCTGCAGGGGACTCAAAGGAGAGAGCATCCACATGGTTGACCTGACCATGGGCGAGGACCCCTACTTCCATGAGAAGCCTGAGAGATTCGTTGACCTGGTAAAGACAGTGAGATCAGAACTTGGCCTTCCAATCATGATTTCCCCGGGGATTATGGGAAATGATGCCCTCAGGGAACTGCATGACAGCGGAGCCAACTTCCTTGCACTCTACCAGGAGACACACGACAGGGACCTCTACCGGAAACTGAGGGTCGGGCAGTCCTTCGAGGACAGGGTCAATGCACGTAAGTTCGCCAAAAGCATAGGCTATTGTGTAGAGGACGGGATACTCACCGGTGTGGGCAATGATATCGAATCCACCATAAAGTCGCTCAGGGGTATGGAAACCAACAGCCCTGACATGGTGAGGGTGATGACCTTCGTACCCCAGGAAGGCACGCCTCTTGAGAAGGTTGACCGGATATCAAGCACCGAGGAGCTGAAGATAATCGCAATCCTTCGGCTCATGTTCCCCGGCAGGCTCATACCCGCATCCCTTGACCTTGAAGGCATTCCCGGGATGGTGCACAGGCTCAATGCCGGGGCAAATGTGGTCACATCAATAATACCTTCAAACTCTGCACTGGAAGGAGTTGTCAACTACGACAGGGGCTTCCAGGAAAGGCACAGGGACCCTAAAAGCGTTGTGGAGTGCCTGAAGACCATGGGAATGGAGCCTGCAAGCCAGTCCGACTTCAACAGGATAGTGGGGCTGACAGCATGAGAAACATAATCCTTATCGGAGGAAAGCTACAGGGCTTTGAGGCAAGCTACCTTGCAAAGAAGGCAGGGCTGCGCGTGGTGCTGATCGATAAAAAGGAGAGGCCCCTCATAAAGAACGTAGCCGACGAGTTCCATTGCTTTGATGTTACAAAGGAGCCGGAAAAGCTCATCGGACTTTCAGGGAATGCGGTGGCAGTGCTTCCGGTGAACGAGAACCTGGAAACCATCAATTTCCTCAGGACGATCAGCGATAAGCTAGCCTGCCCCATGCTCTTTGATTTTGATGCCTATCACATCAGCATGGATAAGAAACGCTCAAAGGAGTACTTCCGCTCCATCGACATTCCCATACCCCTGGACAATCCCACATCACCGCCCTATTTTGTGAAACCGCCCTGCGAGAGCAGCAGCATCGGGACAGCTATCATCTATGATGACAAGGGCCTGGTGAGCCTTGACCCATCCATGCTTATCGAGGAATACGTGGAAGGAGACGTAGTTTCCCTGGAAGTTATAGGGGACGGCGAGAGCTTTGAAGTTGTAAAGGAAACAAAAGTGCATATTGACGGGACATATGACTGCCACATGGTAACTCCCCTCGGGAATTACCCCGAGTTCAGGGAGATAACATACAAGCTCGCAAAGCACCTGAACCTCAAGGGCATCATGGATGTCGAAGCAATAGACAGTCCCAGGGGATTGAAAGTCCTTGAGATAGATGCGAGATTCCCCAGCCAGACACCCACGATAGTATATCATTCTTCAGGTGTGAACCTCATAGAGCTGCTCTTGCAGGCATTCGTATCAGGGGTCCGTGAAAATGACGGAGTCCCCGAAAAGAACCACTGCACCTACGAGCACCTGCTCTTCAGGGACGGTGACCTTGTACCTATTGGGGAGCATGTACTGTCTCAGGGAACTGACTACCATGAGTTCCATGCATCCGAAGGCCTCGAGATCTTCGAATGCAGCGGGGAAAGGAAAGTGTTCACCATGGTCAGCTGGGCTCCGGACAAGGAAGGCTCGGATGCCAACAGGCAGAGAGGTTTCAGAATGCTCCGGGAATATCTTGGGATCAGCCAGGGGGCCTGAACATGGCACTCCTGACGCCCCAGGATCTTGAGAACCTGTCCGTGCAGCTGGAAGAGAACGATGCTACTATTAAGAGGGTTACAGGGCTCGATGTCCGTAGGATATGCGAGGAACTGTACGGCACAAAACCGGGTTCCCAGAAAGTGGGAATTGTCCCTATAACATCAGGTGAGGGCATCATCGGCAATTTTGCATCCTCCCTGCTGTTCATTGCACAATATTTCGGACTTAACGGGTTCATTACAGAACACCCCGATATAACCGGTTATTACGAGGCAGTCTCCCAGGGAGCTGATATAATACTCATGGCAGATGACCATATGTTCGTCGCGCATAACCTGCACAACGGCAGGATCGTGAGCAACCACGTTGCCACGGGTGTCATCTATGCTGAGATCGCTTCCAGGTTCAGGGAGGCAACATCAAAGGATATTCTTGTCATAGGCCTTGGCAGGGTGGGTTATGCAGGGGCTGCACATCTTGTCAGGAAAGGATTCAATGTGTATGCCTGCGACCCTAACAGGACATTCCTGGAAAATGCCGTGCAGGAGCTGGGGATCAAGCCTTACTGCAGGGAGGACAGGAAGAGGTTCTCCATGGTCTTTGAGGCTACCCCCAATCCGGACACCATATCTGAAGGCATGATAGAGGAAAGGTGCCTGGTATCGACACCCGGCATACCATGTGGCCTGCCTCCGGAGATGGGTAGGAAGTACCGCGTGGACCTTGTCATGGAGCCCCTGGTCATCGGGGTGGCATCTATGCTGTATTCGGTTATGCAATAGTAAAAAGGAGAGTTGAACATGTATGTGATATCCCTGGACCTTGGAACAAGCGGTTTCAGGTCGCAACTGATAGACCTTGAGAAACAGGAGACCGTCAAGACGGTCATAACCATGGGTCATCCGCTCCCCGGCGGGAATGTTATGGACCATCTGGACTTTGCCATTGTCACAGGAGCGGATGTGGCTCACATGATCATGGTGGAGACTGTGAAGAAGATCCTGGAGAAATTCGAGGTGGAGCATGAAAGTATCCTCCGCATAGCAGTGTGTGGAAACCCGATCCAGCTTTCCCTGTTCCAGAACATAGAGATCAGGGACCTTGCATACGCCGGAAAGAACAAGCAGGAAGCATTGGGGATCCTGGATGTCAAGAGGGATGCAAGGGTCTTCCCTGCAAATGATATATTTAAAGGTATCTTTGAGATGGATAACTGCGAGATAATCGTCCCCCCTGCAATAAAGCACGAGATAGGTGCCGATGCACTGGCAATGATGCTGGAGACTGACTTTATAAACCAGAAGGAACCATGTTTAGTTACTGATTATGGTACTAACGCAGAAATGGCTCTGAAGATAGGTGACAGGATAATGACCGCAAGCGCAGCTGCAGGCCCGGCCATCGAAGGACAGGGTATAGACTGCGGCATGCTTGCAGGTCCGGGTGCTATCAGCGACGTCAACATGGAGAACGGATACTGGAGGCTGACCGTGCTTGACGGGGCCCTGAACCCTGTGAAGGGACCTCTTGTAGACCCTATCACAGGAGACACCATCGAGAGCTCTGAAGTTATGCCAAAAGGCATCACCGGGACAGGAGTCATTTCCACTATTGCCCTTGCGCTTAAGGAAGGCCTGATCAAGAAACTCCCCAGGCTCCCCAACGGGAAGATAAGCCTTGGAGACGGGATCTTCATCATGGACAGGGACGTGGAGGAGGTCGGGAAGGCCATCGGGGCCATCCGGGCAGCACACATGACACTCATGGTGGAGGCGGGAATGAGATACGAGGATCTCAGATATTCATACATGTCCGGTGCGACAGGCACCTATGTGGATGCCGAGAAGGCAAGACATATAGGCTCGGTACCTGACTTCTCCCAGGGGATAGTCCAGTTCGGGAACACTTCCATCGGACTTGCGCGCAAGATAGCCATGGACCGCTCCAAGCTCGATGAGGTGATAGCGATGGCAAAGAAGATACAGGCCGACCATGTAATGATGGCAACCAGCGAGACCTTCAAGGAGATCTACATGTGCGAGCTTGCTTCATGGCAGCAGGGTATGCCTAATGAGATGTACGACCAGATGCTGCAGATGTACGGAATTCCGCTATTCCCGTCAGCCCTTAAGGATGTGGAGATAGAGAAGAGGGTCAAGAAGGATATCGACGATGTCGGCTACCTTGGCCTTGAAATTGTGAAGAACATCGGGATAATACTGGAAGCGCCTGTGGAAAAATGCATACTCTGCCACCAGTGCGAAGAGGAGTGTCCCGAGGATGCCTTGGTCATTATCGAGAAAGACGGCGGGCGCTTCGTGGACATTGACAGCCAGAACTGCCTTGGTACAAGCTGCAGGCGCTGCGTGACGATATGTCCCGAGCAGACGATAAACCATTCCCTTTTGAAGATAAAGGAAAAAGAGTGAAGGACTGGGAAGGCTCAGTCATCGAATCTCAGTATCGTTGTCTTGAAGGTCGAAAGATCCACGACCGGAACCTGCGCCGGGGTTGGGACAACGTTCATCCTTTTCTGGAACTCGGTCTGGGACTGCCAGGTGCCTGAGTTTATCAGCAGGACGTTCTTGTACCACTCGACGCCTATGGTGTGCACATGCCCGCAGTGCAGGATATCCGGCACCTGGTTAAGCACGAAGTGGTCCTGTTTCTCGGGTGCAATGGAAACACGGCTCCCGTAAATGGGAGAGAGGTGCCTGAACTTCATCATCTCCACCATACCCTTTGTGGGCGCATGATATGAAACACCGGGAACAGATGCCACAAGATCGTCAATGGAGCGCCCGTGATAGAGCAGCACCCTGGCGCCGTCCAGATCCACCATAGCTGGATTACCCACAAAGGTCACATTCTCCGGGAAATCCGCCCTGATGCGCTCCGGCAGTTTCGGCTGGGGTTCGGCCTGACGTACGGCATCATGGTTACCGGGGGAGATTACAATGCTTATATTTTTCGGGACCTCGTCAAAGTACTCGGCGGCCCTTTTGTACTGGTCATATACATCCTCGATGTTCAGTTCCTTTTCCTGTCCCGGATATATACCGACCCCGTCCACAAGGTCACCTGCAACAAGCAGGTAGCGTACCTCCCTGGAGATTCCTGCAAGCGCCTCATTATCGGTATTCCCTTTCAGGAAATCGATGAAATGCTCCCAGGGTTCCTCAAGGAAGGTGGAGCTACCTATGTGTACATCAGACGTCAGCACTGCTTTCCCGTGAGTGCCGCTTTTCCTGGACATGGTGTTCGGCAGGTCCGGAAGGATGATCTTCTGCGCTATCATCAGCTTGCCGTCATTTGTAAGCGTACCTGTAAAGCCTGCAACCTCGTCCAGTACAAGATGCATGGCCTGCTCGAAGAGCTCCTTGTCTGCCGTACGGACAAGTACCGAGAAGGTGCCCGTAGGGTCCTCGACCTCAAGGACCTTGTGTCCATTGCTTGTGCTTTTTATATCGGATATCATGCCGATTATGGAGAGCTCGCTTTGCTCGCCATTACCGCGCCTGTTCACAGAGCTCGCTGCAGAGCGATTCTTTTTAAGGCTCTCGATGGGCCTTGCATTCACACGTGAGCGAATGATGTCACTCAGCCTGCTGTAGCGGTTCCTGAAATACTGGACGAACTCCATGTACTCGCCTACGCATGTGGAATTGTCAGAGATGTCGGAAAGCACCGTTACAGGATTATTGCCCGGATACCTGCCTGCAGATCTTGTTCCGGGACCATGGGACCCTGCAGGAACAGAATAGCTTGAAAGGCTGCTGGAAACAGCAGGATTAGGAGACAGCGGTTCAGGATCACTGACAAGGACAGAGGATATGGGTGCCGAGGATTGTAATGTAAGTACGTTGGGGTTGCCTGGGACAAAAGACCCAAGATCGATATGTTCAATTCCAATGACCAGGACAGACATATCAATGGTCCTGAGCACATGGCTTACAAGCTCCCTTGGAGAGCAATGGGAACATATCAGTTCCACCGCCTCGGGACTTATCTGGTAGCCTTCTTCTATGAAAGCTGTAAGGACATCTGCTTGTTTCATGGCTGTCATGCATTCATCAGCGCTTTTTTCTGTATGGGACTTCTGTCTGAGGCAACGGTTGTTAATGGGCCAGTAACGCAATTATAGTTGCAGATAGTTAATATATACGTTAAGATTTTATTGGCTGCAGTATATTCTTATCGCTAAATATCTTTTTGCGTGCTTGACACAGGCAGGACAGATAATGAACCTTAAAGAATCCTATAAAGCCTTCAATGAGAGCGACAATTTTTTTGTGTCTCTCACCCGTGATCTTGTATCGGTATTGATAGCCGTTCTAGTATTTGCATCTCTTTCCTATCTGGTATTCGGGATGTGGACACCTATGGTCGCCGTGGAATCAGGAAGCATGGAACCTCACATGAATGTAGGGGACATTGTTTTTATACAGAGCATTGACCGGACACAGGTAGTGACATACGAGGAAGGTATCAGCAACTATACTTCCTTCAGCAGCTACGGGAATGTCATCCTGTACAAGCCATATGGCAGGGATGGTGTCACACCCATAATCCACAGGGCCATATACTACGTGGAAGAGGGTGAGCCCATGTGGGAAGGAGGGCCTGTTGCACCCCATGCGGGTTATATCACCAAGGGAGACAACCAGGTGACAAACCGCTACTATGACCAGCAGGGCCAGGTCAGTTACATGCAGCCTGTGAAGGAAGAATGGGTCATCGGCGTGGCAAAGTACAGGATACCTTATATAGGATATCTCAGACTTATGCTGCCAAGCTTCTGATCCGGACTTTTTATTCTTTTATCACAGATGCAGCTGGGTTGTCATCACGGGCTTGAAACCGTCAAGCGGTTTGAGCCTGTAATCCTCGAACAATACTTTTTTGGTGCTTGTGATGGGAACGCTCAGGACTATTTCCTTTGTCCTGCCGTACCTGCCCTTGCTCACGACAACCGCATTGACGATGCCAAGCATATCAAGCTCGGACATGAGATCTGTCACCCTGCGCTGCGTGAGGATGTCCATATCCACATGCATGCAGAGCTGGCGGTACACATTATAGACCTCGCCTGTGGTAACATTCCTGTAACCATTGTTCCTCAGGAGCATGACACTGTAGAGGGCCAGCTTGGACTGGGTGGGAAGGGTGCGCACAACTTCAATGACACGATCGATCTCGATCTTCTCCTGCGCGGTCTTGACGTGCTGTTCCTCGACACAGGACTTGTTCTCACGTTCGGCAATCTCCCCTGCAACCCTGAGAAGGTCCAGCGCACGCCTGGCATCACCATGTTCCTGGGCTGCGAATGCAGCACAGAGGGGAATGACCATTTCATCAAGCGCATTTTCCTTGTAGGCTATCTGAGCCCTCTCCCTGAGGATATCGCTTATCTGCTCGGCATCATAGGGCGGGAAAATGATCTCCTCTTCTCCCAGGGAACTCTTTACCCTGGGATCCAGGAACTCCGTGAACTTCAGGTCGTTGGAAACACCTATCATACTGACCTTGGCCTGCTCGAGATCGATATTGATCCTGGAAAGATTGTAAAGGACGTCATCGCCTTTTTTGATAAGCTTGTCGATCTCATCGAGAATTATAATGATAACCTGTTTTTCAGAATCAATAGCTTCCTTGAACTTTGCAAAGACCTGGTCTGTCGGCCAGCCTGTCATCGGGACGTCCTCGCCGAACTGCCTTGAGAGATTGGCCAGAAGCCTGTACTGGGTATCGATCACCTCACAATTGAGGTATACCACTTTACAGGAAAGCCCCAGGGATTCGCCTTTTCTTTCAAGCTCGATACCTACGTGACGGGTCACGGCTGTTTTTCCAGTACCTGTTTTACCATAGATGAGAATGTTCGAGGGAGTATCTCCCCTCAAAGCTGAGACCAGGATAGAAGCAAGACCATTTATCTGATCATCCCTGTGGACCAGAGAATCCGGAGTATAAGAATGCCTTAAAACCTCCTTGTTTTTAAAAATAGGTTCATTTTCCAGTAACTCCTGAAATAAACCATCCAATGACTTATTTTGCATTTTGCGTCACCCTAATAAATCCATAATAAACACATTTAAAGCACATAATTTTTCAGGAACAAGGCCACTATAAATAACAGAGGGTTTTTCATCCATTTCCCTTTTTGTTCCAAAGGATACATAGGAAGGGTAGGTTATTAACGGTTATGGTTAAGACCCCCCTGTTTCAAGTGGAGCACTACGGAGAATTTAGAAAGCGAAAGAAAACCACATCCAGAGACAAGAAAGGTTCTGTACGGAACAAAACAGAAGGTAAATTGATAGACATTAATGTTTCATATGGAATTAAACCCCTTTGTTTCAACTGGAGCTTTTATAAAGAAGAGAGACCCCATGATTTCAAATGGAAACCAAAAAAAAGCTGCAAACAACTTTTTAACATTTAAAAAAAACCCGGTAGTGTAAGTATAGAGTTATTAGTATATATAATTTTCTTTTAGCTTAATACAAATAATCCAAAGCAAAATTCCTCCATTGGACTCCAGTAGAAATCATGGGGTCTCTCTCACAGCTATAGTTGAGTTCTTTCAGACTTTTCCTGTTTCCTGACAGACCTGTCTTGCTGAATCTGTTTCGCTAAGTCCAGCTTGCTAAGTCAACTTTTTTGAACACAATTCTTTTAAATATCCTCTAATATTCATCTGTGCAAATGAACGAAACCGGATTGAGTGAAGAAGAGATCCTTTCCCTTCTTGACGATGCGAAATCAAAGGACTTCAACTACGATCGTGTCCTCAGTTCCATGTGCACCACTCCTCATGCTATTGCTGTCAAGGCTCACATGCAATTCATTGAGTCCAATATGGGAGACTTTGGTCTTTTCAAAGGTACTCATGAAATGGAAAAAGAAGTGATCCGAATGACCGGGAACATGCTTCACTGTGCTAATACAGAAGGCTACCTTACCACCGGAGGAACTGAGTCGAATATCCAGGCAGTACGCTCCATGCGAAATCTGCATGAGCGAAAAAATTCAGGCACCAGGCTTAATGTCGTTGTCCCTAATTCAGCTCACTTTTCCTTTGACAAGATCTCTGATGTTCTTGACATTGAAGTCCGGAAAGCTTCCCTGGACAGGGATTTTAAAGTCTCGGTGCAAGCAATGGAATCTCTCATAGATGAGAACACAGTTGGTCTTGTTGCAATTGCGGGTTCCACGGAATTCGGCCAGGTGGATCCTGTTGAGGAAATATCAGTACTTGCACTCAAACACGGTATTCCTCTGCATGTAGATGCAGCCTTCGGAGGTTTCGTACTTCCATTCCTTGAGGAAAGGCATGCATTTGACTTTTCCCTTGAGGGTGTCACCTCAATTGCCGTTGATCCCCATAAGATGGGTCTGAGCACCATTCCTGCGGGCATCCTGCTCTTCCGGGATTTCAGGCATCTTGACAGTCTTAAGGCTCATGCTCCCTATCTTACGGTAGACAGCCAGTACACTCTCACAGGTACCCGCAGCGGAGCAGCTGTCGCGGCTACTTTTGCAGTTATGAAGTTCCTGGGAAAGGAAGGCTATACAAGGACTGTCACCAGATGCATGGAAATGACCTATTATCTTATCAGGGAAGTTTCAGCCCTGGATATTGAACCTGTCATCGATCCTGTAATGAACGTCATAGCTCTGAACGTCCCTGATCCGGCTTTTATCAGGAGTGCCCTTTCCAGGGAATATAACTGGCATGTTTCCATCACAAGAGAACCAAAAGCGCTGCGCCTTGTGATAATGCCTCACATGAGCCGTGGGATGATCGATATGTTCGTTTCAGACCTGGCCAAGATAGTGGAAACAGTCAAAGCTTCAGGAAGAATAACGCAGAATAAGTAAGTGAGGGGAGAGGCTGATCGTACCTTGCCTAGAAGCGCGTAAGGCATCTGTACTTCCAGCCCGCGTTAAGTTTCAATATGATCTTTGGATATATACCCATGAGCCAAGCGCGGTGAAAGTATTTTCCTGACCAATCTTTGCTCCATACTATACTAACTTTCGATAAAACTATATATGAACGTAATCTAACATCACGTTATGAGGACGTCTTTAAAGATTGGGACTATAATAGGGATACCTGTCAAACTCCACATCACCTTCTTGCTGATAATGCCTGTCTTTGTATTTGTTTTTGCCACAACGGTGCCTCCTTTGGGTTTTGCAGGAATTGCCTCTCCGGCCATGGTTTATGTCCTGTCACTGATAACAACGATCCTGCTCTTTGCCTGTGTACTGCTTCATGAGCTGGGACATTCATATATTGCCAAGGGCTTTGGCGTGGAGATTAAGGATATAACCCTTCTGCTCTTTGGAGGTGTCTCTTCCATGGAGGAGATCCCAAGGGTGCCTTCCCAGGAACTGAAGATGGCTTTTGCGGGCCCCTTTGTAAGCTTTGTGATAGGTGTGACACTGTTCATGATCAACGTGCTGCTGGCTTCCTATCTGGAAGGCTATTCTGCCACCTCAGTGTTCCTCATGTTCAACATCCTGGGTTCCATCAATATCTTGCTCGGGCTTTTCAATCTCCTGCCGGCCTTCCCCATGGACGGCGGACGCCTTCTCAGGGCATGGTATGCAAAGAGGATGAGCTATGTAAAGGCCACCCACTATGCAGCCTCTTTCGGAAAGATGTTTGCCTTCCTCATGGGAATATTCGGCCTGTTCTTCAATCCCTGGCTCATCTTGATAGCGTTCTTCGTTTACATCGGCGCTTCGGAGGAAGACAGGGCCACCACAGTCACTGTGCTACTGGAAAGATACAAAGTCAAGGAAATAATGTCCTCTGAGGTTGTCGGCGTCTCTCCTGATATCAATGTGGAGGAACTCTCCAGGTTCATGTTCGAGAAAAAGCACCTGGGTTATCCAGTGCTCAAGGGTAATTCTTTAAAAGGGATTGTGACATTTACGGATATACGCAATATACCACCGCATGAGCGCTATGCAAAACTTGTGTCTGATATCATGAGCAGGGACATTATATCTGTGAACCCCCAGGACCCGGCATCTGAGGCATTCAAGGTGATGACCCGGAACAATATCGGACGTGTACTGGTATTGGATAACGGGGAGCTTGTAGGGATACTCTCAAGATCGGACCTCATGCGGGCCATGATGTTGCTCAATGAATGATCCCAAGGGGATTCCAAGAGGATAAGAATTGAATCAGTCCAGTAATTATGATGATTCCCAGGGCACGCCTTACATGTACTCCCATAATAGTGCAAGCGGTAGCCTTGACCCTGAGAACATTGAAACAGGCCGCACAGTTTCTTCTGACAGGGAAACGGGAATCGAGTTTGTCAGGGAGATCATCCCCCAGCCAGCAGGCCAGGCAGGAGCCCAGGGACCTCTTCCGCCCACGG
This sequence comes from Methanolobus sp., assembly GCA_030154025.1. GTDB lineage: Archaea > Halobacteriota > Methanosarcinia > Methanosarcinales > Methanosarcinaceae > Methanolobus. The sequence continues at coordinate 16,026 of JASKKT010000016.1, read as the reverse complement.
AAATTATCATCGTGGGAACCGCCCATGTATCTGAGAAGAGTGTCAGGGAAGTCAATGACACCATAAGTCGTGTAAAACCCGATATTGTCGCTGTGGAGCTATGCCGGGCCAGGTATGAGTCCATCAAGGGCAATGTGCAGAATACCCAGATCCCTGTGAAAGAACTGCTTAAGGGAGGTAAGATCTACTTCTATATCGTGCACATGCTGCTTGCCCATATCCAGAAGAAGTTCGCTGACCAGATGGGTATCCAGCCTGGAGCCGAGATGATCGGAGCCATTGAGGCAGCAGAGGCCAGCGGTGCGCAGGTCCTGCTTATTGATAGGAACGTCCAGGTCACTCTGCAGCGTTTCTGGAGTAAGATGGGATTCATTGAGAAAATCAAGATGATGGGAGGCCTTATTGCTGCCGTGCTGGGTATTGGCGGCACCAAGGATATAGACATGGATACCATCACCAACCAGGACATCGTTTCTGTCCTTGTTGAGGAGTTCAGGGGCACTTCCCCCAACGCTGTCAAAGTCCTTATCGATGAGAGGGACGCCTACATGGCCAGGAACCTCTTAAGGGCTGCCGGCACCGGAGGAAAGAAGATCGTCGCCGTTGTCGGAGCAGGTCACAGGGCCGGTATCCAGCGTTATCTTGAGAACCCGGCTTCCCTTCCCAAAGTGGAACATGACATCGAAGCTCCAAAGAAACGCTTCGGCCTTGCCAAGCTTTTGGGCTTTGCCATCGTAGGTATTGCCATTGCGACCTTTATACTGCTCCTGGTGTCAGGAGTACCATTTGAAACAATGATGGTTGCATTTGCCTGGTGGTTCATCATCAACGGCGTACTCAGTGCCGCAGGAGCCCTGCTTGCCAGGGGACATCCATACTCCGTGCTCACGGCCTTTTCAGTGGCCTGGCTGACGTCCCTGAATCCCATGATGGCTGCAGGCTGGTTCGCAGGACTCACCGAGGCAAAGTACCGCAATCCCACAACTGATGATTTCAAGACCCTGATAGATGCCGACTCCACCAGTGAGATGATGAGCAACAATCTCTTCAGGGTCATACTTGTGGCAGCCCTCGCAAATCTGGGAAGCGTTGCAGGCACATTCCTGGGAGTTTATGTGATGCTTGAAGTCACAGGAGTCAATCCACAGGAAGTCATTAAGGCAGGAATAAGCGCGGGCCTGCTGGCTCTTGGACTGGGATGACTCAATACTCTTTCCTTTTTGACATTAAAGGGATATCTGGCAGATTATCGTAGACCTCAGCATAGTCTTTGCACTTGCTGAGAGTGTCAAGAACAATCGGAAGCGGGTCTGGCCATATTTCCGGCAGGTCGGCCTCTCCGTCATTCCTTGCCTCATACGCCAGTTGCTCATGAGGCGGGTTGAACTGTGCATCCACGCCTTGATTATTTCCCCTGGCGTCGATACGATACCATCCAATTCCCTCCAGGTACACGGCATTGAGCCCGTGGAGACAGAAGGGAGCTCCGTTATCATTCCTGCTCAGGCGCTGGTAACAAAGCCCCGCAGGTATGCAGTTGGCCCTGAGGAGAGCTGCCAGCAGGTGGCTTTTTGCATAACAGTAGCCTGTGCCATGCTCGAGGACCTCCGAGGCCTTCAGTGTCACTGGATTCATCCGGTAATCGTGGCTGTGCCTGATCTCGTCCCGGACCCACTCAAAACAGCGCTGGGCTATTTCCACAGGGTCCCTGCTGTTTCCTGCAAGCTCTTTTGCCTTCTTCAGGACAGCAGGGTGATCCCAATCCATGATGGGCGTTGGTCTGAGATATTCTTGAAGTGATGCCATGATCCGCAAAGAAGACACGAATAAAGAAAAGAAGTAAGAAGAAAGAGCCTCATACGAGGTCTTTCAGGTGGAACTGGTATTTGCCGAGCTTGCCGCCGTAGTTTCCTGCGGTGATCTTCTTGACACCGGGGACTGTGGTGGCTGCCTTGATGCCTGCCTGCATGGCCTTCTTGATAGAGGCTTCGTCAAGGCCGTTGATGACCAGCTCGAACACTGCCTTCACATCGGCAGGGATCTCGGTGCCTTCGACCTTGTCCCTGATGGTGGGGCAGAACTTCTCGTTTGCAGTTGCCTTCATGAACTTGGCGTACTTGTTGGAGCCTGCCTTGGAGCCGCTGGCGACTATACCTCCCGGGAAGGGGGTGATGGTGCCTTCGAGTTCCTTGATGGTGTCCACGGCCAGCTCTGCGGCTGTGAGTGCGGTCATCTGGCTGTCACCGAAGATGAAGAAGTTACCGCCTGCGATACCTGCAATTGCACCGATGTTCTCTTCCACAAGGAAGTCTCCGCCCATGATGGGGATGCTGTGCATCTTGCGGCCTGCTATTTCCCTTACGGACTCCATGCCGTCACCGAAGAACTTCAGCTTGAAACCGACATTGAACTGCTTCTCGGCTGCTGGGAGACCGTTAAAGACTGCCGTTGTCGGGGCTGTGAGCACACACTGCCCGAGGCGCTCAAGGAGCTGGTGCTCCAGTGCATCATAGCCGAAGGTGCATATCTGGATATAGTATCCCGGCCTTCCGTCTGGTGTCTCCTGCGGGCTTGCGTATCTCTCGATACCTGCCTCTGCAGGGCACATGATAACAGATGTACCGAACCCTGTTGCTTCCAGTGCTGCAACCTCTGCCCAGCGCTTTGTTGCTGCAGTGATGAGCACTCTTGCGATCTTGATCGAAAACGCTTCAGCAAAAGTATCTTCTATTTCTACTCCGTTGATTTCCATAATGATCCCTTTTTAAAGCCTTATATCAGGTCCAAGCTTACTTGCAAGCTTATATTAATCCGGAATTTGCCATAGAGAGTTACGTGCAACGTAACAACTACAGCATATTAGAACACTATTGCAGTACATATATCCTTCGAAAAGGGGACCTACTGTCCGCCTGAGTTCCTGTAGGTCTTTTCAAAGAGCGCGAACATCTCCCTGTCCAGCTCCCTGTATTTGCCTATCTCGAAAACAGCATCATTGACCAGCACTGCAAGTGACTCTCTTTGAGACAGGCCCGCCAGGGTCTTGGAGGACATGGCCGTGGAATCAACCATCTGCTCCCTGATAGAGGCCTCACACACCTGCATCAGCGCATTCACAGATGCTGAGGCTTCCTCGTCCAGGTTCCTGTCAGCAGCACACAGGCACAGATGCTCGATATGTAAGATAACAGCAGAAACCTTATCATCAGAATGCTTCCTTGCGGCAGTGATGCCAATATCCTTAAAGCAGCCTGCTACTTCAGGGTATGAGTGCTCACCGAATATATCTCCTGTCTCCCTCAATGCAGCGATCACTGTCCGGAGTGCATTATCCCTCTTCCTGTCAGATGATTCCTGTACGGCCTTTATGCAGATGTCCCGGAGAGCTATGATTATATGTTTCTCGGCAGCTTCCAGCCTGTTCTCCTTCACTGCGGCTGCAATACCAACAAGAGCCTTACGCACATGCTCAAGCGTGTTGATATCCTTATTCGCTGCGGCATCCAGAGCCACCGATTTCAGAAAACTGACTGACTTTTCCACAGGCTCAATCATCTTCTGCCTGGCTGCCGCCTGGCCTATCCTGCCTGCAGACATGACGAACCCGTGCCTGGGAGTGGAAGCCTGGCTGCCTGCTAAGGCACTGTACACATCCTTAAACGTGTTTGCGCTTTTCACGAGAGATATCCTGCTTTCCGAATCAGTGTCGTTCCTTACCTTGTAGATCGTGAAGAGGTTGTGCATGTGTTCTATTATCTGGAGCACTGTACTCTCCATATTCCTTTCAGCGCACCTGGTACCCAGATCCCCGAAAGTGTTCACGATCTCTTTTGTGGCACTGTTCTTATTCTCCTCATCCGTCAAGGTCCCCAGCCTGTAGAGATGCGAGTTCAGGTGCCTGAGCACCAGGGAATTCTTTCCTTCGGACAGGAGGACTGTGGCTCCAAGTGCTGCAAGAGCACGTATTCCCTTTATTGCGGTAAGCTCATCGTTATTCCTCAAGGCCCCGCGGATGATATCGATAACCGGTTGAAGGGGATCGAAAGCTGATTTGCCGCTATCTGTCTTTCTGTAGTCCTCGTTCATCTGGTAAGTATTCAGGTCCTTTGTGATGTCAAGAAAACCCTGCTCTATCCTTTCTTTACTGAGATAATCCGCAAAGAGAAAGCCTGCAAGAGAAAGCAGCAGGGAAGCCGCAAGCAGTATTATTATCCCGGTAATGTCGGCAGTCCCCAGGACATACAGTATTGACAGGGAGAGTGCAAAGGCCCCGAGGGTGTAGGAAAACATACTTCTCAGAACATCATTCTTAAGCGGCAGCCAGAGACATATTGCCCAGATGACTGCAAAGCAGGCTGCAAACAGGATGTTGCTGTAAAAGTATTCCATTTCCTGGCTTCTCAGCAGTGTGATAATGAATGCGAGCTGGATCGCGATGGCACCTATGGCCAGGTCCGCACCTATGTCCCTGATGCCTATCTCTAACTTGTTCTTTGCAATGATATCAATGAGCAGGAAAGCTGCTATGACGCCAATTATCAGCCCGGTGTCAACGACATTTGTGATCAGGATCTGCATAGAACTATATCTTCTATTTTTAATTATATATATATATATTGAAGAGATAGCAACCTTACCTCTGTTCAGGCCTCCTGATCCAGTTCACATGTATCTGTTGCGAAAACAATGTTTATCTATATCTGCTCGCTTTGAACCTATTAAGAAATGACGCAAAGGAATGATATCGATAGAACGGATTACAGGGAAGTCACCGGATCTGACTGGCGCAGGGCCTTCCTGTACATTCTTGCATACTCGGTTATGCTCATCGCTGCATCGGCTTTGCTGCTGCCTGAGAACTGGCTTCTCTGGCTTGCGTTGATCGCTCTTGGGACTTACCTCCTGATTGTGTGGCATACGGAGAACTTTGCATACCAGTGCTCCAATTGCGGCAAAAGCTTCGGGATATCAGTCACTGCCAACTTGCTGGGCCCAAACGGAGGCACAAGGAAGTACCTGAAATGTCCTGAGTGCGGCAGGCGATCCTGGGCCAGGATACTGGCTAAAAGAAAATGAAAGTCTGTGGATGCTTAAAGCCGTTGCCTTTGCCAGAATTGATCTTGTCCTTTCAGGCTTTTTTCAGTGCTATCCAGAAGATGCTGCCCCTGCCAAGCGGATTGTCATCGACTCCCGCCTTGCCCATATGAAGATCTATTATTCTCTTTACAATAGCAAGCCCAAGGCCGCTGCCTTTTACGCTTCCCTTGTCCGCCCTCTTGAATCTCTCGAATATCCTGGGCTTGTCCTGATTACTGATACCCGGGCCAAAGTCAGTTACCTGTATCCTGTACTCGTCCCCGAGATCCTGGATACTGATGATTATCCTCTCTTTTTCGGGGCTGTACTTGATGGCATTGGAAAGCAGGTTGATGAAAACTTCTTCCAGTAGCGGGCTGGCCTTTACAATGCAGTTGCAGACAGGGTTGAACACAAGTGAGATTCCCTTCTTATCCATATCGTCCCTTACAGCCCTCACAGCTCTCTCTATTATGGGGACAATATCCTGCTCTTCGAACTTTATGTCTGATATGGATTCCAGTTTAATGAACTTTGCAGCGGACTCCATCATCTCTATGAGCTTTTCGTTGTTCCTGTGGACCTTTTCGAGCAGCTTTGTCTTGTCCTCGTCTTCTTCCTGGATAAGCAGTTCCTCCGTGAACCCGCGGACGACGTTTGCGGGATTGAGAAGGTCGTGGGTGAGTATGTCGGTGAACAGCACCTTCAGCTCAGTGCTGGATTCAAGCTCTTTCGCGTACCTGCGCAGGTTCTCTTCGTTCTCCCTGCGGTTAACTGATTCAGCAAGTACGTTGGCCACCGACTGCATGAAATGGATATCATCCTCGGTAAACACCCTGCTCTGCCCGGTGTGCACGCTCAGTGTCCCGAAAGGCCTGTCCCTGCACCCGATGAGCACATCCATGCCGCTCACCAGCCTGTGCTCCCTGAGCAGGGAATAGCCGCTGAACCTGTCCCTGGTTTCCCTGTCCATGACTGCCGCCGGTTCTCCTGCATAGAGGGTATAGCAGAGTATGTTGTGTGAGTCATCCTTCGCCGGCTGGTTCCTGATTTCCTTATCTTCTTCCCAGCCGACCCCTGCAATCATCACATCGTTCCCATCTTTCCCCTGCTGCGTTATCCTGCAATATTCCACATCAAGGGTCTTTGCAACAAGTCTGACAGCCTCCTTCATCAGATTCTCCAGTTCCTCACCCGAGAGCCCCTCTTGTCCCAGCTTTGCAACTGCAGCGTGCTGGCTCTCGCGCATCCTGAGGACACTCTCGACATGCTTGCGCTCGCTGATGTCCTTGGTATGCCTTACCACCATGGCGACATTGTGCCCTTCATCAAAAACAGGAGAGAGCTCCACGGACTTGATCTTCCCGTCAAGAGGGTCCTCTATCTCATACTTGCGGCACCTGCCCGTGGTCAGCACTTCCAGCATATAACAGGGCTCGCACGGTGTTGTGCGCTTCATCAGGCAGCTGTAACAATAAGGATGACCCTGCTTATCCCGTACCGAAACAGAGTCGCAGTGATTCCAGTTACTCATCACGATTCTCATGTTCCTGTCAATGACAGAGATGTGGTCCTGGACCGATCCCAACACTTTCCTGAGCATCTCAAGCTGGAAGTCTTTATCGTTTTCGTTTTTCATCTCATAGACTGGAATAGCGATCCCTCTTTGAACTGGTACATATAAATTAGTGAGTAAAAAGTCCTCCTTTTTTTTGTTATTTATATGTATTCCATGTGAGCATGAATGATGATAATAATCATTAGCATATTTTCAGGCAGGCCGCAAACTAAAGCTCTTCAAATGTCCGGATTTCGCCACCGCACAGCTTGCAGAAGAGCGCGTCAGCATCATGTACGTGATATCCGCACTTACTGCACTCTTTCTTTGAGCCGAGTCTCTTCCTTTCTTCCATGGAAGCAAAGCTCATCTCGGAAGTCACAATACCCGTGGGGACAGCTATTATGCTGTATCCAAGGATCATCACGAAGGATGCCAGCGCCTTACCTATGGCTGTCTGGGGTACAATGTCCCCGTAGCCTACGGTTGTCATGGTGACTATAGCCCAGTAGATGCTCATGGGTATGCTTGTGAAGCCACTGCTCTCCCCTTCTATGATATATATCAGGCTCCCGGTGATGGTTACAAGCGCAAGGACTGTGAAAAGGAAGACCGTGATCTTCCTCCTGCTGGCCCGCATGGCCCGCATCAGCAGGTCGGCTTCGCTCATGTACTGTACAAGCTTCAGTACACGGAATATCCTCAGCACTCTCAGTATCCTGATGACAAGCAGGAACTGGCTGCCGGGGATAATGAGGCTCATATAGGTGGGTATCACCGCAACAAGGTCAACAATCCCAAAAAGGCTTGTGGCGTACCTCCTCTTGTTCCTGACGCTCATCAGCCGGAAGATGTATTCTATGGTGAAAAGTATCGTAAAGAACCATTCCAGCAGGTAGAGGGTTCCTCCGTGCTCATTCCTGATGGGAGCGGAACTGTCCATCATCACAACAAGAACGCTTAAGAGGATACTCACGATAAGAAGGATATCGAAGGCCTTTCCAGCAGGAGTGTCAGCCTCGAATATGATATCGTACGCTTTTGTCCTCCATCCTTCACCTGAGGGCCTGTTATCCGGGAGTCTGCTGTCAGGGAACGTCATGTTCCAGCTCCTGCGAAGTCAAGCAGGCTTTTCTGTCCCGTCCTCTCGTTAAGGCTACCCACCATCACTCCAATGCGCCTGAAGTCCATGGACGTCCCGGCCAGGAACTGGTGCATGAGCTCCCCGGAGATCTCATGCAGGGCCCGCCTGTCGGCCAGGGGGTGGCTCAGTGTCCTGCTCTTCGTGGATGTCTTGAAATTCGAGAAAATGACTGTCACGGTGACGGACCTGAAAGATACTTTGCGTGCATCGGCCCTGTTCATCACATCGTCTGCAAGCTCCCTAAGTAGTGAAAAGACCATCTGCCCGTTGCGCGTATCGTGCTTGAGGGAGGCCATCCTGCCGATTTGGTCACTGGCATCCCTTTCCCTGACAGGCATATCGTCAATGCCGGACGCTGCTTTCCTGAGCCAGGTGCCCCTGTTCTTCCCGAAGACGTTCACAAGCTCCTGTATGTCGTGCCCTTCCAGGTCCGCTACTGTCCTGATGTCCATTTCCGCAAGCTTTTCCTCTGTCACCCTGCCAATGCCCCAGAGCTTGCTCACAGGCATGGGCCTGAGGAAATCCTGCACTTCTTCAGGCCTTACAGCGGTTATCCCGTCAGGCTTGCGGAAGGAGGAAGCCATCTTGGATATCAGTTTATTCGGGCCGATACCCACGGAGCAGGTAAGATCCTCCTGCACCTTGACTTCTTCCTTGATATGCATCCCTATCTCCCTGGCAAGATCAAAATCGGACCCGGAGGAACGTGTGATATCAAGAAAAGCTTCGTCTATGCTGACCCGCTCAAAGGCTTCCTCGCTGTCAGCATAGGAGCGCAGGATCGTCATCACTCTTTTTGACACTTCTTCATAGAACCCCTTGCGCACAGGAAGGAAGATCGCATCAGGCTTAAGGGACCTTGCCTGTCTGCAGGGCATGGCGGCACGTATGCCTGCTGCCCTGGCAACATAGTTGCAGGTGCTCACAGCGCCTCCCTCTTCGCCACGGTTGGAGTACATGCACACCACCACAGCCTTACCCCTGATGGAGGGGTCTTCCCGCTCCTCTATGGCGGCATAGAAGTAGTCCATGTCCACATGGATTATCACACGTTGCATTGCATTTACTTGGGCGGGAGACTTTTTATGGTTAACTCCTGCACTTTATCCACCAGGAAATTTACAGTATCGTGTCCCTACAGTCCACATAAACGGAGCCGAAGTCAGGCAGCTTTCTTGCAATGGGCTTAGCATAGAGGTAAATATTCTCGAACTGGGGCCTGTGCTGTTTCAGTATTTCAATGATCGGGTCACCGGGATCAATATAGGTACCGAAGAACTCGCATTTCGCATCGTACATGATATTATTGCAGTATGCTAGGATCTCATCCATGGCGTCCTCATAACCCGCTTCGAAGGCATGGTCCACAATTGAGCGGAACTCGAAGAACTCGCCCTCTGCAGGAAGTCTGGGCATGGCTTTTAAATGCCTGAGCATGCCGAGTACCTTTGACATGACCTTCCAGAGAAGAGGTTCCTTCGTATAGGCCATTTCCATTAGCAAGGCACTGTCCCAGAAACCGCAGCATGCCACTATGAGCCCGTTTTCCTTGGCAACCAGGAAATTCTCAAGGCCATATCCAGGCATCCTGTTGGCATACTCACGGAAGCTTTTGTCCGTAAAGGGAGTAAAATGCGTCCTTCCGTCATAATAGCGATTAAGCAGGTCTACGGCTTCGTGCAGGTCCTTTTCGCCGACACGCTCCAGGGTATATTTCCATTCCGTTTTCTCTTTCCGGTAGGCTGACATCTCACAGACCCTTATCTCCTTTTCCTGTATGTATCCCAGTCTTTCCAGAAGGCTGCCAGATGCCTTATTGGGCTCATATACATAACAGTAAATATGGCTTGCCTTTATCTGCTCTGCATGATTCTCGACTTCTCTTATGAGACTGGTGGCTATTCCCTTTCTGTGAAAGTCCGGATGCACCATCACTTCTGCCAGATAGACATAATTTTCTTCAGGGGAGTGTTTCACTGTCCATCCGATCCAGCCTGCTGTCTGTCCCTCCTCCTCGGCCACCAGTATCTGCCAGTTGTCATAGAGCTCGTACCTTGTAGTGATGTCAGGTCCCTTATCAACTGCCATTGCAAGTTTTTCATTGCCTTGCGGGCACAGTCTCTCAATGCTTAGAAGAGTCCTGTTGTCCTCTTCCCTGAAAGGTCTTATCTTTATCATCCGATTACCTCCATCCAGGTTCCATATGGGGTGCATAAGCCATTATTTAGACTAAACAAAAAGAAAAGGTCAGATAATAAGTATAGATCTCATCCCTTTAGAAACATCTCCCCAAATAAATCTGGAACCCTATGAGATATATACTTTTTGAGAGCCCGGACTGTCCCTCAAGGGAATCAATAATCTGTTTTCCTATATTCCTCAATCTCCAAGAGCCGTGCTCAGGTACCTTTCCCCGGTATCGGGCAGCACGACCACGATGAGCTTGTTCTTGTTCTCCTCCCTCCTGGCCACTACCAGGGCAGCGTAAAGGGCTGCACCGCAGGATATCCCTCCGAATATCCCTTCCTTCCTGGCAAGCTGCCTGGCGGTCTCAAAGGCGTCCTCATTGCTGACCTGTATCACCTCATCAACGACATCCATGTTCAGGACATCCGGTATGAAGCCGGCACCAATCCCCTGTATCTTGTGGGGACCTGGCTTTCCGCCGGAAAGTACGGGCGAATCCTTCGGTTCCACTGCAACTGCCTTGAAGCCGGGCTTGCGGGACTTGATGACCTCCGACACACCTGTGATGGTTCCGCCTGTACCCACACCGGCAACCAGCATATCAACTGCCCCGTCGGTGTCGTTCCAGATCTCCTCAGCCGTGGTGCGGCGGTGGATATCGGGGTTTGCAGGGTTCATGAACTGGTGAGGCAGGAAGGCACCGGGTGTCTCTGCTGCAAGCTCTTTAGATCTTTCAACAGCACCGGCCATTCCTCCGGGACCAGGTGTGAGCACTATTTCCGCTCCAAGGATCTTCAGGATCTTCCTCCTTTCCACGCTCATGGTCTCGGGCATGGTGAGTATCAGCCTGTAGCCCCTGGACGCGCAGACAAAAGCCAGCCCAATGCCGGTATTACCCGATGTGGGTTCGATGATGACCGTATCCTTGTTAATGAGACCCTGCTTTTCAGCTTCTTCTATCATATTAAGAGCGATGCGGTCCTTGACCGAGCCAAGGGGATTGAAAGCCTCCACCTTTGCCACGACTGCTGCATGGCAGCCCTCGGTTATCCTGTTGAGACGCACAAGTGGTGTGCGACCGACGGTTTTTGTGATATCGTTGTATATTTTCCCTATTTTACCAACCCCTGATATTGATTAAACGCAATGTTCAAACTTATTGTTCAGATGCTATACTATTCTCAGATCACATAATCCGGGAACAAATGTCCGTATTTCCCTTTAAATACAAGGTGCGGCTCCTCAATAAGGACCTTCGTGTCCGGAGGGACCGACCTGGTTATCCACACGCTCCCGCCGATAACGGAGCGTGCTCCGATGACAGTATCCCCACCCAGGATAGTGGCATTGGAGTAGATTATCACGTTATCCTCGATGGTCGGGTGGCGCTTCCTTCCGCGTATCATCTCGCCGCTTTCGTCCCTTGGGAAACTGAGCGATCCCAGGGTCACTCCCTGGTAGATGCGGACATTTTCGCCTATCTCGCAGGTCTCCCCGATGACAACACCGGTGCCATGGTCGATGAACAGCGCCTTGCCTATCTTTGCCCCCGGATGGATATCAATGCCAACGGCGCTATGAGCGTATTCCGTCATTATGCGGGGCAATATGGATATTCCCTGCTGATGCAGTTCATGGGCAACCCTGTAGACCGTGAGTGCAAAGATACCGGGATAACTGAAGATGATCTCGTCATAACTCTTGGCTGCAGGGTCCCCTTCATAGGCTGCCTTGACATCCGATGCCAGCAGGGAGCGTATCATGGGTATCTTCTCCAGGAACGTGATGGTCTCCGCCTGCCCACGGTCGATGCATTCAGAGCAGTTCTCTTCGAACCTGTTGCAGTCGTGGATGATACTGTTGCTTATCTGTTCCGAGAGCAGTTCAAAGAGCTTTGTTAGCTCGCTTCCGAGATGATAGCGCAGGTTGTTCCTGTCCAGGGTCTGCTCCCCGAAATAGCCGGGAAAGAGGATATCCTTGACCAGGCCGATTATCTTGATCATGGATTCCCTTGAAGGTATAATCGCTGCATCCACATGGTCAAAGCAGTCTCTGTCATAACAACTGCTGACAACAGAATCAACCACACGGGGTATCTGAGAACGGTACCTGTTGTCCACCAGTGATTTCAGGATGGCGCATCTTCTCTGTTCTGTTTCTGATCCGTTGACCATGTTCTTTCCTTCTTAGATACTATACAACCAGTAACTATCATTGCAATAGGTTATAATGTTAACGCCGTTAACATATCTTAGGCGCTAAATAGTTTTTTTATTGCAACTCAGGCACAGTTCCAGGCGGTACCCGCATAGCCCCCATATATCCATTATTGGTTATTGCATTTAAGAACTTTGAACTATCTCTGGATATAATCAAATCCTGCTTTCATGGCTATCTCCGCTCTTGCCAGTTCCTGGCCCAGGTAGGCGGCGTGGTTCAGCGTGCTAACCCATCCGTGCTTGATAAGCATCCGGTAGATGGACTGTGCATCCCTTCCTTCGATGGTCCTGAGCAGTTCCTTATTGTAGGAATAGTGCCTGGCCATAATGAGCATTCTTTCAGGAAGGGGTACGATAACAAAGTATCCTACACTGTCCAGTTCGAGTTTTCCGGGCTCCTCTGCCTGGATGACAGGAGCATCAGTAGTATCCGGATCTTCTCCGCTACTGTGAAGTTTTTCTATCTCATTTTCCATATTGCCACCAGCTTAACTATTATTCAAGCCCTGTATACAGTCACTTATATAGCTTATCCCTCAGGATGCCAGCGCTGCATGTGTTATGCATGCGTTTTCAGGTATGCTCCCCTTTCATAGAACCTGTCATAGAAATCCAGGTCCAGGTGATGGGCCTGCAGGTATGGCAGTACGAAAATGCTGGGCACTGTGCCGGGGAATTTGCCGAAAGTATCGTATATATACTGAGCCTGAAGGGCTGCACATTCCCTGAAATGCTCATCCGGCACCTGCGCACTACCGCGGACCCCGGGAGTATCCTTATAATAACCGGGTGTTCCGGTATTGAAGGGACCTTGGGGGCCGAACTTCCTTTCCATCAGGGCATCCACGGCCTGGCGCATCAGCATACCTGCGTAGCATGAGGTGCTGAGCTCGGCTGTCAGTTCGCCAAGTGACCACATCTCCTGAAAAGTGCATCCGAAAGTCTGAACTCCAGTATATCCTTGAAGCCGGGTGGAAGCCTAGCTGTCTCTCCCAAGATTATTCCTCCCTAGTGTATCAGGACGGAGAACCAGTAAGGTGCAGTGCGCTCAAAGAAAACCCTGAGCGGTGACTCCAATATAATTGATATCCTGATTCTCCACTCCCGTTAAATCTTGTCGTGCATGGAATTTAAGATTGCCGGGAAGTGTCCTGCAGGACTCGTGCGAAAAAGATCACCTGATACAGTAGAAACCAGCCTGCATGTAGGAGTACCAGAAAAGCTCCACGGTCCTGAATCCCGTCTCCCTCAGGAGGGCCAGGTGCTCCTCAACGGTTATGGGGAAATACTCGGTACCAAAACGTCTGAGATGCTGCCCTGTCTCTTCATCACTTCTGCCACAGGCTTTCTGGAAACTGCCCCAGTATCGCTTTCCGACAGTTATGCCTTCATCTGTCAGGGGCCTGATGTTCTCGAAAGTAATAAATATCCCGCCTTCCCTGAGCAGTTCGTAGCATACCCTGACCGCCTTTTTCCTGTTCTCCCTGTCAAGATAATGATGGCACTGGATGGCAGTGATCACATCCGGCCTCTCCTCAAGCTCCCCGGAAAATTCCTGGGTTGCTGAAGCCTTCAGGAATCCCAGTCTTTCAGGAGGGCAGGGTGAGAGCTTTTCCCGGGCCTGCTGCAGCATGCCCTCCAAGGGGTCCAGCAGGAGGAACTTTGTATCAGGGAACTGCCTGATCGCCCTGGAGACCAGTGAACCGGTGCCGCACCCGGTGTCCAGCCAGACTTTAGGAGAGGACGGCAGTGATCTTACAAGGTTGATGGTTTCCTGGTGGAAGGATGAGTAGTAGGGAAGTACTGTGGATATCTTTGTGTCGTAGTCCTCTGGCATGTGAGGGGTTGTGTTCTCTGAGGATTCATGGGTGGACATGTACAAAGGTAGACTATTCACTGATTTATATTTCCTTTGCAGAAGGTCTATCATCCTTCTTTGTTCTGCCTTGTGGCAATCCATGCACCAGTTACCCAGATCCTCAGGCTCAATAGGTGTAACCCCGCTCTTATACCTGCTTAAACATCTCCCTTGCCATGGCAGCTCTCTGCTCAAGGTCGGGTCCTTCCAGTTCTTCAACAACAGATCCGAGGACTGCCGGTATATCGATGCGCTGGGGACATTTATCAGCACATTGCCCGCACTGGACACAGAGGGATGCAAATTCGGGTTCACCAAGAGCTACGGCGCCGCCCAGCCGTGCAGCATACATGAACCGTTCTCCTTCCGGATTGTCCACCAGGTTCAGGTTGTTATATGACTCGAAACAGAGAGGAATGTTCACACCTGCCGGACATGGCATGCAGTACTGGCAGCCGGTGCAACCCACTTTCATCAGTTCACGGTACTTGCTTTCCACTATTTTTACCAGTTGCAGCTCTTCCTCTGTCAGTGAACCAGGATATGCCTGTTCTGCGATCCTGAGGTTCTCCTCAATGTGGGACTCCTCGTTCATGCCGGAAAGAACTACCGTGACATCAGGATGGTTCCATACCCAGCGCAGAGCCCATTCCGCCGCAGATCTCTTAACAGGTGCCTCATTCCAGATATCTTTCACGGACTGGGGCAAGTTCTTTGTCAGGTTTCCTCCACGGAGGGGCTCCATGACAACTACGCCAAGACCTTTTGAGGCTGCATATTCAAGCCCTTGTGTACCTGCCTGGTTCTTCTCATCCAGGAAGTTATACTGTATCTGGCAGAAGTCCCAGTCATAAGAGTCCACTATCCGGTTGAAATCCTCCGCTGCACCATGGAAAGAAAAACCGGCATTGATAATGCGCCCATCAGCTTTGGCCTTCTCGAGGAAATCGGCCATACCCAGTTTTTCGACATTGTCCCACAGGTCACCAACTAGCGCGTGTACCAGGTAATAGTCGATATGGTCTGTGTTCAGTTTCTCAAGCTGGGCATTCAGGTACTTATCCATATCTTCCCTGCTCTCTATGAGCCATGAAGGAAGTTTTGTTGCAACTTTGACCTTTTCTCGGTAACCGTCAGCAAGCGCACGAGCCATGAAAGGCTCGCTCGCTCCCATGTGGTAGGGCCAGGCAGTATCAACATAGTTCACACCCTGGTCAATGGCATCGCGCACCTGCCTGGTGGCTCTTGTCTCGTCTATGCTCCTGTCCTCTTTCACAGGCAGGCGCATGGCACCAAAGCCCAGTATTGAAAGTTTGTCTCCGCTTCTTGGCATCTTCCTGTATAACATCCTCTTATGCTCCTCTTCAGACTGGTTTACCATAAAGACTATTTGTAGCTAGCCCTTCCCATTAACCGGAAAGAGTTTCCCATTAAGAGTCACCATAAAGTATTTATCTAAAACTCTTTTTTAGTACATAAATGACTAATCAGTCAATTATAGAGATAACTCATGAAAGAACAGGTCGAAGACAAAAGAAGAGCCCTTATGGAAGCGGCCCTGAAGCTCTTTACTGAAAGGGGCTTCCACGGTACGTCCACAGCCCAGATATCAAAAGAAGCAGGCGTAGCCACTGGCACCTTATTCAATTACTTTCCTACAAAAGAGGATCTCATCAATGGCCTGTATTTTGAAGTAAAGGGGCAACTAAGCCGCAGCATGGGAAAAGACATCCAGGCAGAGAGCAGCTTCCAGGACAAATTAAGGAGGATATGGTATAATCTGGTAGAATGGGGAATCGGGAACCAGGATGAATTCCTTTTTGTCGGCCAGTTCTGTTCTTCTCCTTACATAACGAACTATACCCGTGAAATAGTAATGAAAGAGTGGCTCTGTAGAAATCCTCATTTTGACAACAAAAATAATCTTGACATACCTGTCAAGGTTATGCACTAATAGTTTGAATTTAACTTCCTTTAGTTGATT
>JASKKT010000062.1 GCA_030154025.1 Methanolobus sp. | reverse complement strand
GAATCAACTAAAGGAAGTTAAATTCAAACTATTAGTGCATAACCTTGACAGGTATGTCAAGATTATTTTTGTTGTCAAAATGAGGATTTCTACAGAGCCTAAATCATAAGTGCTTTTAACACAACATTTACATGTAATGAGTCCATTTCAGGTGGGTATCTACAATATTACTGAACACAGTTCAATTTCTATTCTTATTGAGGTAATATCATGGAAGTTCCAGTCGTCAAACTACCGGACATACAGGCAAACAGGCCACAGATACCGATTAACCTTACTCGGGTAGGTGTCACTAACGTAAAGAAACTTGTGGAGGTCAAGAGAAAGGAAAGACGCCCTATCGTCCTGATAGCTACGTTTGACATTTTTGTGGACCTTCCCTCATACCTGAAGGGCGCCAATCTCTCGCGCAACTTCGAAGCAGTGGATGAAGTGCTCGAAAGGGCTGTCAACATGCCTGTATATGAGATCGAACAGCTATGCAGCGATGTCGCCCAGAGCCTGCTGAACCGCCACGAGTATGCCACTCGCGCCGAGGTCATCCTCAAGAGCGAGTACGTGGTAAAAAGGGAATCCCCCTCCACCAAGATGGAATGCCAGGAGGTCGTGGAGATCTTTGCCGAAGCTATTGCCATGCGTGAGGATGAGGAGAACATGGTTGTCAAGAAGCTCATAGGTGCCGAGGTTGTCGGTATGACTGCCTGCCCCTGCGCACAGGAGATCATGAGGGACAACGCGCGCAAGGAGCTTGAGGCCATAGGGATAGAAGATCTCAAGATCGCTGAGTTCCTGCACAGGGTGCCCATGGCAACCCATAACCAGCGCGGCCGCGGGATAATCTCTATCGGGGTGGAAGGAAGCAAGTTCGTATCCCTTGACAAGATAATCGAGATCATTGAAAGGTCCATGAGCTCCAGCGTTTTCGAGCTTCTCAAGCGTTCTGACGAGGCAATGGTGGTCCAGAGGGCGCACAACAACCCGAAGTTCGTTGAGGACTGCGTGCGCACAATGGCTAAGAACGTTGTCAAGGACTTCCCCCTGCTGCCCGATGAGGCAGTTGTGACGATCAAGCAGATCAACGAGGAAAGCATACACAGGCACAATGCTTTTGCCGAAAGGGTCGCGACACTCGGGGAACTGCGCAGGGAGATCTCCTTGGAGTATATCACAGATGTCGTTAAGCATTAATGCTGTGATAACGTACTCTACATGATCGCAAGTCAGAACTAGCCAAAAGGGAGTCAATCACTTGGCCGAAGAGCAATCCCTGGAAGCCCTGGACATCAACGGGGATCCCATAACTGCCGGAAGCGCTGTAAGATACCTGAATACCGACACCACCGGAAGGGTGCTGGATGTCAGGGAGGATGATGAGGGAACCTGGGCGCAGATCGATAAGACGGGCCTTTACTACAGGGTGGACTTCCTTGTTATAATTGATCCAGGCGAGCTTAAAGAGAAGAAAGAGACTGAGAAAGCAGTGGACGCCGAGGAACTTGCACGGCGCTATTCGCAGAAGGGCCCGCAGAACGTTGACATAGGACAGGTCACAGGCGGCGGATAAGGCGCCGGTTACCTGTATATTTTCGTTTCTGTTATGTTACTTTCTTTCAGACCATGCCCTCTGCCTGCAGCAATGTTAGGGAACGTATCCATTCTCCCTTCGGCTCCCTTGAGGTGCCCACTACAAGCCTCTTGATGCCGCCTAATTCTTCCACCATGCCACTGGCCTCAATGGTCTCTCCTGCAAGGGCCTGTCCGGCGTAGGTATGCGTGTAGGATAGCACGTGGTCTATTTCCTCGTGTTCCACCCTGTAGACGGAAGGGCTGTCAAACGCAAGATCCGCATTGGTGACCTTTGCTTCTATCTTCATTCTCCTGACATCTTTTCCTCTTCTTACGGGCTCACGTATCTGTTCCCAGTCCCTCACGAAGAGAAGGTCGAAATAAGTACCTTCGACCATGCCCCTGTTGCCCTTCCTCTTCTCATGGAGCACAAATTCCTCAAAGCTGATCTCGGGTATCCTCTTGTTGTATATCTTTCTCCACATGTCCTCGTCAATATCTTCAATGGGCCCTTCTGAGGCTTTCGCTTCCCTGATGGCATCCCTTGCAGTGAACCAGTGGCTGCCGTACACCACAAAATCCACGTCTGAGCCTTCGTTCTGCAATCCGGGCAGGAATGAGCCTGTGACTCCCATCCTGCTTCTGGGCACGCCTGCCTCTTCAAGGGTCCTTACAATGGCAGCTATCCTGCTGTCCGACCTGGCCAGTGCGTTTACTACCTCCGGGGGCCTGAGTATGGTCATAATCTCACTCCCGGGGACGACGTGAACGTCCTCCACCCATTCGGGTCTGTTCTTTCTCATGAAATCAAAGGATACGTCAAAATCATACTTTTTATAACGGACGCCGTTGAGTTCCCTCTCTCCCTTCTCATCGGGGACGTATCTGAGTGTGGATCTTATTCCACGAGGGTGGAAATAATCTGAAACTGCGAATATCCAGCCTTCCTTTGTAATAAGGAAATCCCTTATCCTTGTTTTAATCATTTGCATCATCCGGAGGTGTTTTGCTGAGTCATCTGTATGTAGGATGTTCTTTGAGATAATCTCTGAATCACTCATATGAGTTAAATACATCGGGTTCTATCCAGTATGATGTATCTTTCTTGAACAATAAACCAGGTGAATCCTTTGATCCCCCTCGATGAATGGATAAAATATCTGAGGCGCGAATTCCACCGGGAACCGGAACTGAGCTATGCTGAGTACCAGACCCAGGAGCGAATTATCTCCGTTCTCGGAGAACTGGGAATAGACAGTGAAAAAATAGCCGATACCGGTGTGATGGCCGATATCCGGGGCATGGGTCCGGGACCATGCATAGCCATCCGTTCTGATATGGACGCCCTCGCAGTAACGGAGAAACTGACCCGGTCCAACAAAGAGTACATCTCCGGTAACAAAGGTGTCATGCATGCCTGTGGGCACGACGGTCACATGGCTATCCTGCTTGGCACGGCAAGGCTGCTGAAAGAACAGCAGGACTGTTTCAATGGCACTGTACGCCTGATATTCCAGCCGGCAGAAGAGGTCCCTCCCGGGGGTGCCCGGCGGGTGATAGCGCAGGGGGGCCTCGAAGGTGCAGATGCACTGATAGGCCTTCACATATTCGGGGATGTGGATGCAGGTGTTCTCAATATCAGGCCTGGTCCCTGCATGGCAAGCTCCAATCGCTTCAAGCTGCGCATCTCTGGAAAAGGAGGGCATCATTCCACTCCCGGTCTTTGTATAGACCCTATACTGATAGCCTCCGAGTTTATCACAAACCTTCACTCCGAACTTCCCACGCAGATAAGTACTGAAAACTTTGTTCTTGGGATAGGTATGCTCAGCTCCGGCACCCAGTTCAACAGGACACCGGATGAGCTTGAGATGGACGGGAGCTTCAGGACCTTTGATGATAATGACTCCGTGCAGATCGAGAGTACAATGAGGAGCATTCTTGACAGGCTGATGTCAGAACATTCAAAGGATGCCTTTTCAGTTCTTCCGGAGTATGAACTGGATGTGGAACCAGGTTATCCTGTGCTTATGAATGATGAGACCTTTGCGCGGGCTGCTATAAAAGTGCTCAAGGAGAACGATTTTAATGTCAATGAGGCCCCTGACAGGATATTCGGAGCAGAGGACTTTGCACTCTATATGCAGGAGGTGCCTGGCATCTTTGCCATTCTTGGTACAAGGAACCCTGAGAAGGGCATCCTCGAAGGTAATCATTCAAGCAGTTTCGATATCGATGAGGATATCCTTATTACAGGTGTCAGGGCGTTCCATACCATTGTGATGGACTTCCTTAAGGATCCGGGGGAATACCTTTCATCACGATAGTTCCTTTTTCAGATGACTATGCATGCAGTGTGCGGTCACTGGTGCTGGGAGTGCTGGAGGAGGAAGGGTTTGCATACAACTCCGTGAAAGACGCTGACCTTGATGACATCCCGGCGACCTATCTTGGGAACGGAGGTGCGTTCTTCATTGCGCTGGAATCAGGCGAACTGGCAGGGACTGCTGCAGTAAGGAGGACAGGGCCGGCCACCTGTGAGATCAGGAGGATCTACGTTCGCAAGGACATAAGGGGTCAGGGGATTGGCAGTGCTCTTTTCCGCAGTGCCCTTTCCTATGCCAAAGGCAGGTACGGGAAGGTCACCCTGAAGACCGATTCCTCGCTGAGTACTGCAATAGGGATGTACCTGAGATATGGTTTCACTATAGTGCGAAAAGAGAATACTACCATCTATCTTGAAAAAGCACTTTCTTAAAGAATGGCTGCCAAGCAGATTCAGAGCTTCCTTGTCATGGCCACTTCATCACAGTTGGGGAATTTAGGGCACTTTATGCAGCCGCTCCAGATCTTATGGGGGAGCGTATGTTTATCCACTACGCTGAAGCCCATTTTCTCGAAGAAAGGTACGGCGTATGTGAGTGTGAAGACTGTATTGACCTTTAGTTCCCTGGCATCGTTCAGGCATGCGTCCAGAAGCACGGACCCAATCCCGTGTCTGGTATGTTCGGGCTTGACAGCGAGCGAAAGTACTTCCGCCATATCCTGCCAGCTTACCTGCAGGGCACAGCATCCTATTATCTCTCCGTCCTCCTCGCATACGTAGAAGTTCCTGATGGATTCGTATAATTCACTTAAAGGCCGGGGAAGCATGATCTCTTTTTTAGCGTAAGGTTCTATTATGTCCTTTATCGCCTGAACATCCTGAACACTTGCTTTCCTTATTGTCAATTCTCAATCTCCGGTTCCAAAAGAAAAAAATGGCGAGCGTGAAGGGATTTGAACCCTCGGCTTGCAGCTTAGGAGGCTGCCGCCATATCCTGACTAGGCCACACGCTCACTGCGCGGTATTGTGTAATAGCATCTTGCATTTTAAAGTTGTTGGTGGGGATGCCTCTTTTACTGTCCATTCTCTATTCTTTGAATGAATGTATTGCTCTTTATCACATTAAGGTTTATGCCCAGCATCCCGGGAGTGAATCCAAGTGCAAGCCCCAGCAGCTGGGTGTAATGTAACACAGGTATGTTATACTCGGCACCCGTCATTCTCTGTATCTCCTCCTGTCCCAGGTCCAGCTGCATATGGCAGAAGGGGCATGCATTGACTATACAGTCTACGCCTGCTTCCTTTATTCTTGAAAGCTTATTCTGTGCGAGTCTCAGGGAGCCCTCCTTCAGTGCAGAGCGGACACCACCGCCTGCGCCACAACACTCGGTCTTGTCGGGGTAATCAACGCTTGTGGCTCCCAGGGATTCGATCAGTTCATCAAAGAACTCCGGGCGCTCAAAACTGCCCAGTCTCCTATCTCTGGAGGGCTTAAGAAGATGGCATCCGTAATGTACGGCCACCCGTATATCCAGGGGCCTTTCAACATGCTTCCTGATGCCCTGCGGCCCCAGCTCTCTGTGAAAGTATTCTATGATATGCCTGATCTCTATGCTGCCTTTGAACTCCCTGCCTATCTCTCCCAGGTGCCTGTTGACCTGCTCCCTGAGGGCCTTGTCCTCTTTCATGATGCTGTTGGCATCTGCCAGGGTGCTGTAACATCCATTGCATACCGTTAGTATGTCCCTGTCCAGCTCTTCGGAGAGCACTATGTTGCGGGCCGCAAGAGCCAGCCAGGATGTCCTGTCAAAGGACCTGAACAGGCCAGGCGCAGGACAGCAGGAAGCACCCTTAAGTTCCACGCAGTCAATGTCCATCTTTGCCAGGCACAGCTTGGTTGCCATCTCTATGCCCGGGTACCTGTTTGGGATCACGCAGCCAAGAAAAAGTGATAATCCTCTCATGCTGTCTCCGTTCTTGCATTGCTCTTGTTCCTGTTGCCCGTGAGCCTGTCGAACCCGCACGATCTCAGCAGGGTTCTGACCTCTTCAAGACCTTCAGGGCAGCTTTGCACAGTGAGTGGTATTTCCTCCAGCCCAAGTTCTGCCCTCTGTTTCCTCCGCTCCTCATCTATGGGCACTGCATGGCCATGCCGGATCAAGAGCCCGCTTACCCTGCCGTGCTCCGGGAGCATGATACCTTCGCGCACAGCAATGGACCTCAGTGAGAACACTGCCTCTACGATATCGATATTCCTTGGACAG
This sequence comes from Methanolobus sp., assembly GCA_030154025.1. Classification (GTDB taxonomy): domain Archaea; phylum Halobacteriota; class Methanosarcinia; order Methanosarcinales; family Methanosarcinaceae; genus Methanolobus. Next base: position 8,060 of record JASKKT010000062.1, on the reverse strand, counting down.
CGCTCCTGGCAGTTATAGCAGGTAGTACACATCCACAACTGTTCGTCCTTCAGGACATCGACAGTCCTGGCCGCCTTTTTTACAAGCCTGCGGATGTTTATTGCCATATGTCTGCCGGAAGGACAGCTGCCGCTGCACACGCCGCACTGCATGCATTTGAGAGTGTCCTTGCAGGCAGCCTTCATAGTATTGAGAAGATCGGTATTATCGTGGGGGGGTTCAGACATCCTATGTTCATATTCCTATGTTGGGATATAAATTAGACTGCCTGCCTGGAATGCTCGCCAGTCTTGCAGCAAGTTAAGAAGCCAGCTTCCGGCATTTCTCTATTTTAGATATTTGGACAGGAAGTATCGTGATAAGGGCCATGACGAACTTTGAGACGTTCTGAATGACCCTCGGCTTGTCTGGTGTGGGATTACCATGTCTTTGAATAAATGTTTATTAGCTAATATTACGCCCTTATTTATGGGGGCAGATCTAATCTAATCTAATTATTGCAGTCATAGAAACTTATATATGGGTGAATATAGGTAATAGGTTACTTACACCCCTGGAATGGAGGAGTACTTGTATGGTAAACACAAATTCAGTTCCAAAGCCCACGACCGTTGAGGAAGTGCTCAAGCTGGTTGAAGAGAGCGATGTAAAGTTCATAAGGACCCAGTTCACAGACGTGCTGGGCATTGTCAAGAGCTGGGCCATCCCTGCAACAGACCTTGAGAGTGCATTCAAGAACGGTGTAATGTTCGATGGATCCTCTATTGAGGGTTTTACCCGAATCGAAGAGTCCGACATGGTGCTCATGCCAGATCCGACAACTTTCAGGATCCTTCCGTGGAGACCAAAGGAGGGCGCAGTCGCACGTATCATCGGTGATGTCAAGAGGCCGAATGGCAAGCCTTTCGAAGGTGATCCGAGGTTCATCCTGAAGAGGGCTATTGCAGAAGCCGAGAAGATGGGCTACTCAATGAATGTAGGTCCTGAGCTCGAGTTCTTCCTCTTCAAACTGGATGCCGAGGGTAAGCCGACAACCCAGCTTACGGATAACGGTGGCTACTTCGACTTTGCGCCCCTCGACCTTGCACAGGATGTAAGGAGAGCTATTGACTTTGCGCTTGTGGGCATGGGCTTCAGGCTTGAGGCATCTCACCATGAGGTTGCACCCTCACAGCATGAGATTAACTTCAGGTTCGGAGATGTACTTTCAACAGCTGACAATGTTGTAACTTTCAAGTACGTGGTCAAGTCAGTTGCATACCACCAGGGCTACTATGCATCCTTCATGCCAAAGCCGCTGTACGGTGTGAACGGATCAGGCATGCACTCTAACCAGTCCCTTATGAAGGGCGGCCAGAACGCATTCTATGACCCGGAATCCGCTGACGGTCTTTCACAGACTGCAAAGTACTACATTGGCGGTATCCTCAAGCACATAAGGGAATTTGCAGCCATCACCAACTCTACAGTCAACTCCTACAAGAGACTTGTACCTGGCTACGAGGCACCCATTTATGCAGCATGGTCCGCATCCAACAGGAGCGCACTCATCCGTATCCCTGCAACAAGAGGCCTGGGTACAAGGATCGAGCTCAGATGCCCTGATCCCGCATGCAACCCCTACCTTGCATTCGCAGCAATGCTGCACGCAGGTCTCGATGGTATCAAGAACAAGATCGAACCGCCAGCATCAACAGATGTTAACATTTTCCATCTCACTGAAGAGGAGAAGGCAAGGAGAGGTATCGAAGCTCTGCCAGGCAGCCTGAAGGAATCACTCGACCTTATGAAGGAGAGCGAATTCGCGAAGAACGTTCTCGGTGAGCACACCTTTAACAGCTTCCTTAAGGCAAAGTACACCGAGTGGAACGAATACAAGACAATCGTTCACCCATGGGAGATAGAGAACTACCTGAGCATATTGTAAGCAGAATAAGGGTATATCCCTGTTCTACCCGGTTGAAGAATAAAGGCGGCATTGTTTTCTGCCGCCTTAAATCATACTTGTGATGAAGGAATCCTATCCTTCCGCCTGCCGTTGCATGGTTTGGTCTGGCGTGAAGTTGATTACAGGGATCCAAAAACATAGTCCTAGTGATAAACATGTGCGGAATAATAGGCGTTATCGATCGGACCAAGGCCAGAATGGACGGTTCCAGCATTAAGAGGGCCCTGAGTCTGATGAACGAAAGAGGAAGTGGAGAAGGAGCAGGATATGTAGCCTATGGCATATACCCTGATTATCCGGATTGTTATGCTATTCATGTGTTTTTCGATAATCTTATAGAACCAAAGTCCAAGGTAGATGAAGTGCTCCAGAAGTGGGGCAGGATAGTCCATCAGGAAGAGATCCCGACATATGAGCAGCCGGGACTGAAGAAGGAGCATGTCCCCTGGAGATATTTCTATAAGCCATATACCGATTTCATAGTGGGCAGCAATAACCCTGCAGAGGATATCGTTAAGCATCTTGTGATGGCCGTGAACTCCACCATCCCCGGAGCTCTCATCTTCTCATCAGGGATAAACCTGGGAGTCTTCAAGGCGGCAGGGTGGCCGGAGGACGTTGCGGACTTCTACAGGATAGAGGATTACAAGGGTTACATCTGGCTTGCACACAACCGCTACCCGACCAATACACCGGGCTGGTGGGGCGGTGCGCACCCCTTCAACCTGCTCGACTGGGCTGTTGTGCACAACGGTGAGATCACATCCTACGGTACCAACAAGCGCTATGTGGAAAGTAACGGCTACAAGTGTACCATGTCCACCGATACTGAAGTTGTAGCTTACCTGTTCGACCTTCTGGGCAGGCGCCACGGCCTTCCGTCCGAGATGGTCGTAGAAGCCCTGGCACCGCATTTCTGGGATGAGATAGACCGGATGCCCGAGAAGGAGCAGAAGCTTCAGCGTACCCTGCGCCTGACATACGGTCCGGCGCTTATGAATGGACCCTTCGCCATCGTGGTTGCAACGAGCAAGGGCATTGTGGGATTCACTGACAGGATAAAGCTTCGCCCGCTTGTGGTTGGAGAGAACGGCTCACGCCTCTACATCTCCAGTGAGGAGGCAGCTATCCGTGTGATGGACCCTGAAGTGAACACGATCTATATGCCAAGGGCAGGCGAGCCCGTAGTAGGGAGGGTTGTACAATGAGCCTGGGCAGTGTTCCACTTAAGTACAAGATAAGTATTGACCGTGACCAGTGCATGAAGTGCATGCGCTGTGTTGATAACTGTTCATATGGGGTTTACAGGATAGAGAACGATAAGATCCTGATAGACTCCCGCAGGTGTACTGCCTGCCACCGCTGCATTTCCATGTGCCCCAGGGATGCCATCTCCCTTCAGGAGAAGCCTGTGGACTACCGCAGCCACCCTCTCTGGACAGCGCAGGCCCGTGAGGATATAATAAACCAGGCCCGCACAGGCAAGATCATCCTGGCCGGAATGGGTAACGCGATGGACTATCCTGTAATCTTTGACCGGCTGGTGCTCGATGCCTGCCAGGTCACGAACCCGAGCATCGATCCGCTGAGGGAACCCATGGAGCTGCGCACCTACCTCGGGAAGAAGCCTGCAAGGCTCCAGTTCACAAGGGATGACAAGGGCGATATAGAGCTCAAGACCGAGCTGGCCCCTAACCTCAAGCTGGAAACCCCTATCATGATAGGCCACATGAGTTACGGCGCCATCAGCCTTAACGCACAGCTCAGCATGGCCAAGGCAGTCGCAAGGACCGGGACATTCATGGGTACCGGCGAGGGTGGTATGCACGAGTCCCTCTATCCGTACCAGAACAATATGATCGTCCAGGTCGCATCCGGGCGCTTCGGTGTGGATATCAATTACCTGGAACGCGGTGCGGCAATAGAGATAAAGATCGGGCAGGGGGCAAAGCCGGGCATCGGCGGTCACCTTCCGGGGGAGAAGGTATGCACGGATGTTTCGTGCACACGCATGATCCCTCTTGGGTCGGATGCCATCAGCCCTGCTCCTCATCATGATATTTACAGTATTGAGGATCTTGCGCAGCTTGTGCGCAGCCTCAAGGAAGCCACGGAATGGAAGAAGCCTATCTTTGTCAAGATAGCCGCCGTACACAATGTAGCGGCCATAGCTGCAGGAATTGCCAGATCTTCCGCGGATGCGGTTGTGATTGACGGTTTCCGCGGAGGTACAGGTGCGGCACCTAAGGTGTTCAGGGACAATGTGGGCATCCCGATCGAAGCCGCAGTTGCGGCCGTGGACCAGAAGCTCAATGACCAGGGTGTCAGGAACGAGATATCCGTGATAGCAAGCGGCGGTATCCGCAACAGTGCGGACCTTGCAAAGTCCATAGCTCTCGGTGCGGATGCAGTCTATATCGGCACAGCTTCGCTGATAGCCCTCGGGTGCAGGGTGTGCGGTAACTGCTACCGTGGCCTCTGTCCGTGGGGTATCGCGACCCAGCGGCCAGACCTGGTCAACCGCATTGATACTGATGTCGGCGCGGAGCACGTTGCAAATCTTATCCATGCCTGGACCCTGGAGCTGAGCGAGCTGATGGGTGCTGCAGGGATCAACAGTATAGAAAGCCTGCGCGGCAACCGTGACAGGCTGCGTGGCTACATGCTGGATGAAGGCATGTTGAACGTCCTGAAGGTAGATCCGGTGGGAGCCTGATATCATGGAAACAATGACCATTGACGCAAAGGGCATGCACTACACTCCTCTGAACAGGATGATACGCGAGGCAGTGGCCTCAGGTGTAAAGGACATCGTGATAGATAATGTCCTGGGACAGCGCTTCATAGCCAACGGGCTGCGTGGCGATGTCAGGATAACCATCAACGGTGTGCCGGGAGGCGACCTTGGGATGTTCATGAGCGGCCCTGAGTGCATAGTGCGCGGGGACTGTGAGCATGCGCCGGGGAACACAATGGATAACGGTACTATTGTCATCCACGGCAGTGCCGGTGACGCAGTGGCACACAGCATGCGCGGAGGCAGGGTATTCGTCAGGGGCAATATTGGCTACAGGGGCGGCATCCACATGAAAGAGTACAGCCAGAAGCGCCCCGTGCTTGTAATAGGCGGCACATCCCATGCATTCCTGGGGGAATACATGGCAGGCGGCATTATCCTTGTTCTTGGAATAGGGCACGAGACCACACTGGAGGACAGAGGCATCGGTAGCGGTATTCACGGCGGAGAGATAATAATCCGCGGGGATGTCGAGGACAGGCTGCTTGGTGTCGGCGCCAGGAAGGTCCGTTTCACTGATGAAGACCTGAAGCGCCTATCGCCTCTGATAAAGGAGTTCTGTGAACGCATTGAGGTCGACCCGGTCCCCTTCATGGATACGAATTACACACGCATAGTACCTGCAAGCAGCAGACCGTTTGCAGGCAAGTACACATGGGAGTGATCATATGGCAGGTAATAATTATCTTGATCTCAAGGCAGAAGTATGGGATACAGGCAAGTGCGCCTCATGCGGGGCCTGCGTTGCCGTATGCCCTGCCGACGCCATCTACTTCAAAACAGGCAAAGAGTCGGCACATCCGCTCAACAGTGGCTACTGCAAGGATGTGAACGATGGTGTGCCGTGTGGTGCATGCTACCAGGTATGCCCCCGGCTGCACAGGGCTGCCCCTGAACTGATAGGCAGCTATATTGACATAGTCTCTGCAAAGGCAGAGTTCGGCATACCAAGGAAACAGAGCGGCGGCGCAGTGACAGCGATACTTGCCAACGCGCTGGAGCAGGGTATGATAGATGCAGTGGTAACGGTGGTGGAAGACCCGTGGACCCTGCGGCCGTCATCAGCCGTGATAATGTCCGGCGAGGCTCTCATACACAATGCCGGAAGCCGCTATAGCTGGTGGGTGCCGCTGGTAGCATCCCTGAAAGAGGCCATCATCAACCGCAAGTTCACCAACGTTGCGGTCGTCGGGGTCCCTTGCGTGGTGGAGGCAATCCACCAGATGCGTGAGAGCGACCTTGACCTGCTGAGGCCTTTCAGGAAATACGTCCGTCTTGTCGTGGGCCTGTTCTGTACAGAGACCTTCGACTATGAAAAACTCGTGCAGGACAAGCTCATTGCACAAAAGAATCTCGATCCTCTGGATATCACCCGTTTCGATGTGAAAGGCAAGCTGGAAATAACACTGAAGGACGGCTCGCTTACGGTCCTCTCCCTCAATGAAGTGGACGACTGTGTGCGCCCGGGCTGTAAGATATGTACGGACCTGACTGCCCTCCATTCAGATATTTCAGCAGGTTCCATCGGAAGTCCTCAGGGCTACACAACCCTGATAATCCGAAACCCCACAGGCAGACAGTTCGTCACCAGTGCGATAGGGAACGGCAAGCTGTCTCTTGAAAAGGGCGTAAATATGGAATCCATCAAAAGGCTTTCCGCAAAGAAAATGGAGAGGATGCCAGAGGAATGTTGAAATAGGACATTGGTTAACGGGCACGGTACCCAACACTTCCTCTATTCTACCTAACCATGCAAAGGGTATCCGTGTCCGGTTTTTTTATAATTCCACGCGAAACGGCCGCAAGTACGGTCTTAGGTCAAGTTCCACTGTGGGATAGAAGCGCATTATTGCAGTTGCGATATGCAAGATGGCGGACTATCTTAAACCTTAATCGATATCATCATCTTATATTATTGTTTTGCACTTAGACTTTTCCTGTAGTTGAGTGTGTTGATGCCTCTGTCCCTGTCATCGAGAATGACAGAATAGACACCATAGCCCATTCTTTGATAGAATCGGATAGCTGCCTTGTTGCCAGACAAGGTGCAAAGGTAGAGCCCGTTGACTCCTCTCTCAAACAGCATATCCTCAAGTCTTACATGCAGCAGCTTCGCTATCCCATGTTTACGATAACAAGGATGCGTGCCCAGGAAGTTTATATAGGCATCATCCTGGTACTGCCACTCCCGGGTGAACCCGACCATTTCAACAAGTCCCTCCAGGATGTCTGCCGGGTCCGGCTGTGTGAGCTGTGCAAGCACATAATTGGAATTGGCCTTTGAAAGGGATCCCTCGACTCTTGCAGGAATGCCCCCGTCTCCCCTCTGGCTCAGGGGGGACAGAAGTCCCCGTCAACAAGCTCGATGAAACGCAGCACCATGCAGTAATCCTCTTCAGTTGTTTCCCTGATGACAAGATCCGGTCTCATTCTATTTATACGGTGTTGAGGTATCGCTCGATCTCCCAGTCATGCACCTGCACGCGGTATGCATCCCACTCGGCCCTTGCAAGCCTGAGGATGTTCTCATGTACATGCGCTCCTAGCTTCTCCCTTAGCAAGGTGTCCTTCTCAAGGTGGTCCGCGCTCTCGTTAAGTGTGCCCGGCAGGGTCTCGATACCCCTTTCCTTGAGTTCTTCCTTTGTCAGCTCGAAGATGTTGTAATCCACGCCCTTTGCAGGCATTTTCTGCTGCCTGATACCATCAAGCCCCGCAGCCAGTATTGCTGCAAACGTAAGGTAGGGGTTGCAGGAAGGGTCCGGGCTCCTGATCTCTGTCCTTGTACTGTTGCCGCGCGGTGTGGGTATGCGGATGAGGGAGCTGCGGTTCGCGCCCGACCATGTGATATATACAGGGGCTTCGTAGCCCGGCACTATCCTCTTGTAGGAGTTCACAAGCGGGTTTGCAATACAGCAGATAGCCTTGATGTGGTCCATCACACCTGCAATGAAGTATCTTGCAACATCACTGATCTGCATGTCCTTGTCAGGATCATAGAAAGCGTTCTTTCCATCCGTTGAGAGCGACAGGTTGACATGCATCCCTGAGCCGCTGTCGTTAAAGATAGGTTTTGGCATGAATGTGGCGTGTATACCATGGATCTTTGCAATGGTCCTGGTGACATATTTGAATGTCACGACATTGTCGGCTGTTGTAAGCGCATCGTCGTACTTGAAGTCGATCTCGTGCTGCCCGAAAGCACATTCGTGGTGTGAGGCCTCTATGTCAAAGTTAAGGTCCGTGAGGGTAAGCACAATCTCCCTTCTGATGTCCTCTGCAAGGTCGGTGGGTGCGAACTCGAAATAGCGACCATAG